>QCRX01000012.1 GCA_003209275.1 Prochlorococcus sp. AG-463-P14 | reverse complement strand
GAGCACTAGGTCGCAGGTTCGAATCCTGTCGCCCCGACTGGTTTTTGACGGATCTCAATTGAGAAAGGGGCGCTGTAGGGGGCGCTAGCTTATTGCAATAGCTTGTCCCTACAGCTTTTTGGTCCGTCGTAAGCGCCCCAAGTGGAACTGTGAGAATCAAATGGACTAACTAAGTCATAGGGCCAACTTTCTGTCAAAAAAAGCACCCACCAAATCGATGGGTGCTTCAAATTTGATTTAAAGGAATTATTTAGAACTGGAAAGTTGTTTTAACTAAGCCACCGGTAACGTCATCAGCACCATCTTTCTGAATTGTGAAAAGAGCAGGTGTAACGGTGACATTGTCACTAACAGCCATTGAGTAATAAACCTCATAAGCCAGAGGATCGTCATAGCCAGAGTCATCTCTATGGCCTTCGGCAGTGCCGATTGCTACTCCAAGATCATTACCTTCAGCAGCGAAATCGCTCCACACAACTCCAATAGACCATGTGGTCTCATCTTCGATGTTGTTGGTGTCATCTTCCTTTTCAGGAGTTTTCCATCCCATGCCTGCGCTGAATGCAAGGCTGTTTTCTAGTCGATAGACGCCGCTAATTCCATAGGCGTCATAGTCGTTGGTATTTGCAGTGTTTGTTGCGTTCCCTCCATCAGAAGTGGTGTAAATAGCAGCAACGGTGAAGTTATCTCCATTCCAAGAAAGCTGAGCACTTAAATCATCAGAACCTTGTTCTGTTAAAACACCTTGAGATGCATCATCTGCTTCATCAGAAACAAAGAGAAGTGATGCGCTCAATTGATTTTGTGAGTAGGTGATACCTGCTCCAGCACCCATTGCTTTGCTATATGCAGCATTAGCTCCTGCATGGGTCAAGACATTCAAAATGGAATCACTTGGATACGCACTGGGCCATACGCCAAGTAGATCATCTTGACGAAGCTTTGCACCAAATGTTGCGTTGAAGTTATCGCCTACTGGGAATTTGTAGTAAGCACGGTGGAGATTTAACCCATCATTACTGTTGAAAGCCGTCTCCAAGCGTGCACTGCCCATCATTCCAAATGGATCCATGTTGTTGAAGTTGCCAGTTCGAATAACCGTTTTCAACAAATCCTTACCAGTAAAGCTTGTATGAGCCATTAGCTTGGTGTCGTAATTAAAAGTGACTGCTTCCTTACCGCTGACTCCATCAACACCACCAACTACAAAACTAGTTTTTCCCATAATCATGGTTCTTGGACCATGTTCTCCATGTCCCATAGCTGAGTGATCCATACCACCTGCATCTGCTACTAGTTCTGAGGAACGACCTTTGATTAGAGAAAGTTCAGATCCGAACTCAGTGATTAGGCGACTCTCTTCTTGGTTAACCTGGGCAACTTCGCCGAGGCAGGTGTTAAGAAGGTCAGCTGCTTCATAGCGAGTCATGCTGCCTTGAGGATTGGCTGCTAAACATCCATGGCGTTCAGCGAGTTGAGTTAAGGCCTGATGCGCCCAATCATTTGGATGAACATCAGAGAATTCTGAGATGCTCTTGACTTCTGAACTAGAAGCTGAGTAGACGGAAATACCATTGACATTTAACTCAGCGGCATTGGCAGCCATAGGAGCTAAAAGGCCCAACGCAGCTGGAGCTACCAGAAATTTCTGAAAAAGTTTCATTTGTTCCTCACACGAAAAATGCAGAAATGCACTTGGGTATTTTTAGCAATATTTGTAAATCAATCACCCTTTAGTGTGATATTTCCCACATCTTGGATCTCAAACTTTAGAAAAGAGAGATAACTAGTAAAAACTTGCTCATTCCGTAAGTCAGATTAGGACAATCAATATCAGCACCTAAGAGCAAGAATCTTCCATTGAAAGATCTGGTTAGGAGGTGTTCATGGATCGAGTTTTGAACAAACTAGTTTTCCCAAAGCACTAGGTCGCAGGTTCGAATCCTGTCGCCCCGACTGGCTTCTCACGTATTAGTGAAAACTAAGGAGGACGAAAAGAGGACGAAAAGTCTTCTCTGCTCTCTGAGGTTTTTAGCTGGAAAGCCTTACGGGGACTTAGTCCTCGTCTATTTCAACGACTCTGATTCTCAGCCCTACATAGAGAAGAATCCCTCCTACCAATGGAGCCCAAAGTTGCCAGTGACCAAGGCCATCCATTTATCTTTTGCCCATCATTGCTTTGAATTGTTGGAACTTTTGCCAATGAGAAAGGGGCGAGATTTCGGTCGCCCCTTTTGAGTCAAGCACTTATTTTTAGACCGTTCGTGCTCTGACTCCTAACTTAGTTCTAGATCGCTGGGATCAAGATTCAATGGTTATAAACACCTGTTTTTTATCTATTGATTTAAAGGTTTTACTGACTTGAGTTTGTCTTGAAGTTGTCTCGTCATCGTTTGACGTCCCACTTCTAGGATTTGCAGGGTGTTTTTGTGTCTGCGGATTTGGGTATCGGCTGCAGGTACCCCATTGACTAATTCTTTTGCTGCTTTCTCTAACGAATTGAAGTCATAGCGTTTGCCTTCAAATTCAAATGTAGGACTAGGTTTGGAGTCTGTCGAGTCAGCCATTGTTTTTTAAAAGAGTAGTTAAGTCAGTATTTGAGATCGTAATCACTTGTTCTAACCCTGCTCGAGTAGTCATGAGATCGGAGAATTGATGGTTTTGGTTGAGGGCAAGAGGGTCTTCTTGAATCTCTTGAGATGGGATCAATGCTCCAAGGTCGTTGGTGGTTTGGTTGTTTTGGAAATCCCAAGAATGATTAGTCACTTCTGAGCTGAACTCCAGAGAAGAGTTGGTAGCTTCTAAACCAAGGACAAAATTAAACTCTGCAGTATCTGCACTTGGATGGATTGCTACTGAGCTGATCGAATGGCCGGCGATAGGGGTGCTGTCTTGCTCAAAGAGTTCAGCTTCTTCATCCGACAACAATCCTTCTGTGAATAGTTGATCTGTAGCTTGCGGATTGATTTCTCCGGCCAAGGTAAAGGTTGGTGAGGCTCCTTGCTCTGAGAAGGTTGCTTGCACAAAGGTTCCGTTATCTCCATTGACTGTTTGATAGCTACCAATGGCATCAACGTGATTGCCAGCCATGGTCTGGTTCGTTGCTTGAGCGTTGAGATCGATGCTGCTAATACCTTGCTGCGTCAGAGTTGACAGTTCACCGTCATCTGTGATGCCATCAGAATTGGCATCAATCCAAATTTGAATATGGCCGAATTGCTGGTCAGCTGTATCGATGAGTTGGTCGTGATTGCTATCGAGACTTGCTAATGCCTCGAGGGAAGTTGAGAAGTTCAGTCCATTGAAGTGTTCCGAGAAGACTTCACTCATATCCTCTATTTGGCCACTGCTATCAAGGTCAAATACCAGCAAGCCATCGTTGGGTCCTACCCAACCTGTGACTTCCTTACTTCCATCGACATCAACATCAAAATGAACTCCAGCATTGAAGTCCAACAGTTCAATGCCATTGCCGTCTAAATCAAAAATCAGCGGGTCATTGCCATCGCAGTTGTTTTCATACCAAGCAATCGTGTCGTTAGTAAAAGTAGCGGCAACGATATCTAGATCCCCGTCACCATCTATATCAGCTACATCAACATCTCTGGCACTGCTGGCATTGGTATCAATATTGGCAGCTGTCCAAGACGGATCAGCGGCACCATTATTTTCATACCAGGCAATGGTATTGCCGTCATTACAAGCGGCGATGATATCTAAATCACCATCGCCATCCATATCCGATAAATGAACATCAACAGCGCCATTTGCATCGGTGACAATATTGGCAGCCGTCCAGCTTGGGTTGGCAGCACCATCGTTCTCATACCAAGCGATTGTGTCATCGCTATTAGAAGCGGAGATGATATCTAAATCTCCATCTCAGGATGGATTTAGAGGAACTTTATCTAGCGCTGGAAATAAAGTCTTATATCTAGCTTTTTGTCCTCCGTGCTGGGGGGGGATTTGCATCCTGCACTACTCGTATTAGTGACTTGTGAAATTTATTCCAAAATTCAACGGACCAATCAGTTGACAACCACACCTTACCTTTGCTAGTACAGCTGTACTGCTACAGAAAGATGAGTAAGAGCATGACTCCATCTGCATCTCCCTATGCGGTCTTTCGGGCGGAGGACTGGAGAGCTGTAGCACCACCATTCCCTCAACACACAGAAGTATGCAGAGACAAGGTTGGTTACAAGACCCCAAAACGAAGAACACCAAACGTTTCCATCGAGATGAAAAAAGCTGGATCCGTTATCCAAAAGTGTTTATTGACTCAGGACGACCACTTCCAAATGAGCATGCCCTTCTAAAGAGTCGCTGTTATGTCGCCTTACGTGAGGCAGAAGAAGAATGGATGAAATTGCGGATGAAGGGTTGGCGAAAAGTCAGGCCCCAATGGGGTGCTGACGTTGATGTTTAGTTAGGAGTAACTATGACTAAAGAAGAACTCGCTCTGCAAATTGCCAGAGCTATGAACAAAGGGTGTGGACAGTTTGTAAGCTTCAACGCATTCCAGTGCGTCAAAGGCTATTTCTTGGACCTTGAAATGGCCGACTTAATAGCCATTGCAGGGCAATACGGCATTGTTGTTACAGGGCTAGATGGTACATAGGTTCTCGCCATTTAGATAGTTACTTCTCCTTCCAATAGACGATGATTTAACACATTGCACATAATGTGCTAGTTGTACTAGGTGAGGAATTAACTATTTAATGTCAAACCTAACCATCAAAGTGAGCGCCAAGGCTGATGCCATGATCGCTGCGCTACAGAAGGAAATCTTCAATCGTCGTCGTAAAAAGATTACGGCTCAAGGCGTTGTTGAGTCCCTCGTTGAAAGTGGTGCAAAGTCTCAGTCTGACAAGCGTTATGCCGCTTCTTGGAAGAACCTAATCAAGGACATCGAGAAGGCTGCAAAGCTTTCTGAGGTTCATGGCGCTAAGCCAGCGAATGTCTCTGCGGAAGAGTGGGCACTAATTCTTTCCCATCGCACACGCAAAGGCACTACAGCTAAGGCAGCTCCTAAGAAGAGAGCTAAGTCCACCAAGGTATCTACCAAGAAAGCAGCGGCTAAGAAGCCTGCAGCTAAGAAAGCTGTAGTCAAGAAAGCTGCAGCTAAGAAGCCAGTAGCCAAGAAAGCAGCAGCTCCTGCAGCTAAGTCAGTAGGAAGACCTGCAAGACGCGCTAGAAGGGCTACTAAAGCTGTTGCAGTAGCAGCTAAGTAAAGCTTCAATCGATAGTAAAAAGGGCTGGTCACTCCGTGGCTGGCCCTTTTTTGTTGGTTTAGAGCTGTTGGTGGCGCATGATTAATGATGGAAGATCCAGTGCAGAATCAGAGTTGCGATAACTCCTACTACAAAACCAAAGACCCAACTAAGGTTGACCATTCCATAGTTGCTCAATCCAAAGCGTTTCTGTACTGCTTGGACAGCTTTCTTGTCGAGCTCAATTAAGTTCATTTCATTACTCTTGGGTTATCCGTCAAGACGTTCTTGTAAACCCAATAGCCAGCGTATGCAGTAATAGCTACAGGGAGTAAGAACCCTACGAGTTGGGAGAGAGCATATAAAGCAATGGAAGCAACACCTATCTTTTTGATGAGAAGTCTGTCGCCATCTGTCAGTTCTTGCCAGAAGCCGGTGATCTTTTCAACCATATCAAGCTGTTAAAGCACGGTGGAATGCACTTGTTGTACCGCTTTTTGTAGCCCAGGGATACTCTCGGCAATGGGTCTCATAACTATGTCCCATAGCTTTACGACAGGTATGACTAGCGATTGCATTTCTAGCAAGACCCTCTTGAGCTTAAGTATTCCTGTTCTGATGGGCTTTAACGAGAATAGGATCAGCTCTTTTCTCTTGTAGTTCTGGGGTGTCAATGTCAATACAAGCCTGTCAGGCCAACTCTTTGAACACAATGGTGATGGCTTGCATATTTCGGCTGGGTTGAGGCTTGTTTAAGTCTTGGATAAAGGCCAAAATCGTTATGAGTAAAGGTGCGATAAAGGCTGAAGCCGCTATGAGAGCAAATATTTGAGTTGGCTTTATTGCGGTAATTTTCACTAAAGGGTCTCCACACTGACCACAAATCATCACGCCATCAGAACGCTGTCTTTGAATCTGATAACGGGGTGAACAATACGGACAGTGGTATCTAGCCATCCTTATCACTTACTCATCATTGGTTTGAATTGCTGGCGCTCATGGAACTGTTCCGGCATTTTTGATTCCTCTAGGTCGTCTTTCAATTTCACGGGAGCTTCGGTTGTGTCTTTCTACATTAGTGACTTCAGTTGCGCTCTCCAATTTGGATTTGCTCCTTAGTCCTTACCGATGGTTGGATCAAATGTTTCGCAAGTAGCTAATGCTTCTTAATCAATATTCCTCATTACTAGATGATTTTGTTTCTGTCTTGCTTTTCAGCCTCAATTTCAATCAAATCAGCTGTGATGTCATTCAATTCATTTTGGAGGTTTTCGGTCTTCTCGTCTGGTAGATCAACATTTTTAAGTTCCTCCTCTATCTTTTGTTTCTTATCGATCAGTTCCTTTTCGCTTGGCATGTCGAAAACTGAACTACTCATTGAATACCCACTGCTCTTTTAAATTTAGTTCATGTCTTTACGTCACCCCCTATTTCATAGAACCATTAAGGCTCTATTCCTGGATTCGTCAGAAGCTGGATATGAATACCCCACACTTGAGAACTTGGATGCATTTCGAGACGAATTACTCCAAGAGTTAGAGGACGGAATACTCCCGATCATCGACCGATGTTGTTACCAGAATCCATCGGTTGAACGGAATGAAGAGGAGTCTGATATCCCTCAGTGCTAATCAGACAAAGCATATAAAACCGATTGAGGGATATGCGCATAGAATTCAAAAAACTATGGATCTATCAACCCTCTGATACTTAAGATAGGACTGGATCATTGAAGGTTGAGTAAAGGACGCTCGATATCTTATCTAGCGCTGTAAATGAAATCTTTATATGCTTTTTTACTCTGTACTAGGGGGACTTGCATCCTGCACTAATGGTATTAGTTACTTCTCAAATTTCTGTCAAAAATCTATCAGTTCTTCAAGGCACTTCTTCTTCTAGGGTCTCCTTAATCATTTCTATGGTGATGCCCTCTCCCAATGTGCGTTGAATCTCATTCCCTATCTCTTCAGTAGATGCATTGCAATACCAGTCAACCGTCTGCTCTTTCGCCTTATCAACACTCTTTAAGTCAACTGAGAGTTGTATTGCTTTCCAAATCAACATTCCAGCCAAAGCATGAAGCTTAGCTATCTCAGGAGGATGTGACGCGGCTTTAGTTTTGATTCTTTCCCCTTGGGCTTTAGTAAAGAAATTTTCCATAACGATTTCCCCTGCCTTCTATTGAATTACCAGATGAATCAGTTGACAACCACTCCTTGTCTTTGCTAGTACAGGTGTACTGCTACAGACGCATGGCTCCTGCTTCCTCACCTTATGCCGTTTTTCGAGCATCTGACTTGAGTCCTGTCGTAGCAGCACCAATTCAGCAGCAAGAATCATGCAAAGACAAGGTTGGTTGCAAGACCCCAAAACGAAGAACACCAAACGTTTCCATCGAGATGAAAAAAGCTGGGTCCGTTATCCAAAAGTGTTTATTGACTCAGGACGACCACTTCCAAATGAGCATGCCCTTCTAAAGAGTCGTTGTTATGTCGCCTTACGTGAGGCAGAAGAAGAATGGATGAAACTGCGGATGAAGGGTTGGCGAAAAGTCAGGCCCCAATGGGGTGCTGACGTTGATGTTTAGTTAGGAGTCACTATGACTAAAGAAGAACTCGCTCTACAAATCACTAGGGCTATGCACAAAGGGTGTGGACAGTTTGAAAGCTTCAACGCATACCAATGCATCAAAGGCTATTTCTTAGACCTCGAAATGGCCGACTTAATAGGTATTGCAGGACAATACGGCATTGTTGTTACGGGGCTAGATGGTACATAGGTTCTCGCTATTTAGATAGTTACTTCTCCTTCCAATAGACGATGATTTAACACATTGCACAAAATGTGCTAGGTGTATATGTGAGGAATTAACTATTTAATGTCAAACCTAACCATCAAAGTCAGCGCTAAGGCTGACGCCATGATTGCTGCGCTACAGAAGGAAATCTTCAATCGTCGTCGTAAGAAGATCACAGCACAAGGCGTTGTTGAGTCCCTCGTTGAAAGTGGTGCAAAGTCACAGTCTGACAAGCGTTATGCCGCTTCATGGAAGAACCTAATTAAGGACATCGAGAAGGCTGCAAAGCTTTCTGAGGTTCATGGTGCTAAACCAGCAAATGTCTCTGCAGAAGAGTGGGCATTAATCCTTTCTCACCGCACTCGTAAAGGCACTGCTGCTAAGGCAGCTCCTAAGAAGAGAGCTAAGTCAACCAAGGTATCTACTAAGAAAGCAGCGGCTAAGAAGCCTGCAGCTAAGAAAGCTGTAGTCAAGAAAGCTGCAGCTAAGAAGCCAGTAGCCAAGAAAGCGACTGTTCTTGCTGCTAAAGCTGCTCCTAAGCTGAAGACAGCAGGAAGGCCTGCAAGACGCGCTAGAAGAGCTACCAGAGCTACTACAGCAGCTAAGTAACCCTTTGATTGATAGTAAAATAGTAAAAAGGGCTGGTCACTCCGTGGCTGGCCCTTTTTGGCTTTTTAGTTGATTAGACCAGAGAAGAAAAAGAACCAGATAAAGACCGCAGTATTCAGGACAACAGTCAAAGAGATAGCGATGATTTTGAAGGTGTTCCCAACTTCTTTGGTCTCTGGATTTAATTTGACTCTGCTCATTAGTCCTTTTCTGAAGGCTTAGTTTCTTTTTGTTAGGTCCTTAAATCTAGGGCACCAATTTGTTTGGTGACCACTTGACGCAAGTCTTAAATGGATTTACATCAGTCGGTGAAAGCAGAGTGGAATGCACGTGCGATAGCACTTTCATGGTTCTGAGATGCTCTCGGCAATGCTTCGTTCTTAGTGAAGAGATAGATAAATTGCCTATCAGTTAGAAGAAGATCTTCTACGTACAATTCTTCTGCCGTCAGGCGTCTCCTCTGCTTTCGAAGTCTCACTGTCAGCAACCTTTTCCTCTTCGGCTTCCTTCGGAGCTTCATCCTGCTCCTCCATGTCTAAGCAGATTCCAACAATCATTGCGGCCTCAATGGGATTAGGAAGGTCGCCAATTGTGATGAGCGCCTTCAGTACGAGTTGCATGCGGGCTTCTTTTGGAAGTCCTGGGCGCAGTTTCTTGACTGAGTGCCAAAGTTCTTTTGTGACTTCTTTGAGCAGGGCCTTGTCGGTAACCAAAGCAGTCCTCTTGATTGATGTCCCTTAACCTTATTTCTCAATGAAGAAGGTGATCCCTTCTGATTGAGATTCCTGACGAATTAGTTTCTTCACCTTGTGGGTTATTGGTTGGAGGCTCTGCAACTTCCATCTAATTGAGCACGGTTGTGAGCGTAATAGGAATAACGATTTCTAGAGCTGTAAGAGGCAAGTCCTTTTTTCTGTTTGGCTGCCTTAGACACAGGATTTCATCCTGTCAAGACGAACAGCTGTAGTGGGAGACTCCCCCTGCGTTGAAGAATTCATTGGGCTTTAGACGGTCGTACTTCGTCTCCATATCGGATGATTGCTTGTCGTAAGGATTGCTGAACACAGCTTGTAGTTCCTTGATTAGGCTGTAATCACCTTGTTCAGCCTTCTTATAAGCAGGTGCGATCAACCACTCGCGCCAAGTGTACTTGGGGTTGATCTGTTTCATCGCTGCGGATGTCACTCTTGGATCACCGCAGCTCATGATGTGATTTCGCCATCGTTGTAGCCAAGTATTCCATTGAGTTTCAACCTGTCCTGATTTGGGCAGGTAGAAGCTCTCTTCTAAATCTGTGAGTTTGTCTGGAATGTTAGACAGTTTTCGGAAAAAGATCGTGTAGTCGACCTTGGAAAGAACCATGAGCTGTAGTAGCTCGTTCACCATCGTTGAGTCATAGGTGATCAGGCCGAGCTTCTTTGTCCACATTGCATTGATCTCTTGACTCATGGCTTCGGCAAAGCCGTCACGGATCTGATCGAGTCTTGCTAGTGCCTGAGTGTTGTCGTTGAGCAGAGGTCGAATGGCTGCCCAGAACATTTGATAATTGGCTTCCGCAGCAACTGGTTGATTGAAGAATGAGAAATGGTCGCCTCCTCCTGTCCAGGGCTGAAATTTCGGATCGAACAGTTCGCAGAATCCGAATGGGCCGTAGTCGAGGGTGAAGCCACCGGCGGCGCAGTTATCACTGTTGAAATTACCCTGGCAATAGCCAACACGCATCCAGTTGGCCACGAGTGATGTGAGCCGTCCGCGGAATAAATAGGCCAGATTGACGATTTGATCGCTGAAGCTAAGACTCGGATCAATCTCCTGCTGATAGTTCCGCTTGATCAGGTGCTTCACGATCATCTGTAGTTCTTTCAGAGCTTCCTGATGAGCATTGCTGCGCGCGCGACGGGCAAACAGCTCAAGCTGGCCGACACGCAAAAACGAAGGTGCGACACGTGTTGTTATTGCTGTAGGGTTGTCTATGAGGATATCGGGATCGATGGACTGGGAGTTCTGGGTGTACCAGGGTCTGCGTACTGTTTCGGATTGGGAAACATACAGTGTTAGAGAGCGTGAAGTCGGGACTCCCAGGGCTTGCATATAGTCCTGTGCCAGAAACTCACGGACGCTGGAACGGAGCACTGCACGTCCATCGGCACCACGGCAATAAGGCGTCGGGCCTCCACCTTTCAATTGCATTTCCCAGCGTCTTCCGTTAAAAAGGCCTTCGAATACGGAAATTGCCCGGCCATCGCCGTAGCCGTTGCCGGTCCCAAACGGGCACTGCTGTATGTATTCAGTGCCGTAGATTGACAAGGCATAACCTGTTGCCCAACCAATTTGGCGCATTGGCTCTTGCGCCACGGTTATGTCGCCTGAAAATAGACGGCGGAATTCTTCGTCGAGAGCAAGCTCGTGACTAAGGCCTAGTTCGTCAAATAATGTTTGACTGTGCGAGATATATTCAGGTGCTGTAATGGGAGTGGGGGTAACCGGTACGTAATGACCCGAGAGCACTTGGCGAGGGAGGTGATCGTGGCCATCGCCGGTCGCCTGAGGATCCGCTTGGAGAGAATCCATCAACGAATAGTCAGCCCGTTGTGAAAACTGAGTGAATGTTTTTGTGGTGGGCGATTCGAAGGCGCTCGAGTTGGCTGTCATGGGGCCGGTTGTTACTTTTGTCTAAGGTTTTGGGCTACCTGGGAATAGCCATGTAGTTGAGGTCTTTATTGGCCTCTTATTTATTATCAAACAAAGAGAAATAGGGCTCGATGTGATAACCATCATTAGTGATTAAGTTAGGGTCCAATTTTAGGTGATGTCTAGGATTCCGTAGGGTCTGGTTGATTGAAAGTGGGACATGAATGGGTTTATCTCTTTAGTTAGAGCAATGAACCTATTTGATCCCGCTTTTCAAACTAATGCCGTTTAGTGTTTTCTATTGACCTTTCTGCAGAACAGTCAGCCATATCGTCTGTTTCGGTGATGCAGTCTTCGCCTTCTGGAAGCTGTAGCCAGCCGCTAGTCCATTCAGTTGGAGTTTTTAATTCAGCCCAAGGAATACGGAAGCGAATCTCTTTTTCAAGCACAGAAAAAAGTTCTACCCATCTTTTGTCTCCCTTCCCTCCGTATTGTTTAACTTCAAAGTGTCGATAGCCTTCACGTTTCCTTTTGGATGTCCAGGCTTGATTAGGAGGCCATCTCATCTATCTATTTAAAGAAAGGTAGAAAGTTTCCAAAGAACTCTGGGAAGGAACCAACTATCAACAAAATTACTCCTGCAATTACTGCAATCACTCCTGCATCAGTAAGTAGATCTTTCCATCCGTAACTATTCATAGTGAATTGTTTTTGCTTTGATTCTTTTTTGTCGCTTGCATCCCAAATCGAAGTGCCGCTAATGCTAAGAGCAGAATAAGAATCGGTGTGCTGTGACTGAAAATCTCGATCAACATGGATGAACTCTCTCCAATGAGAAGGGGGCGGGATTTTGGTCGCCCCCTTTGAGTCAAGCACTTATTTTTAATCCGTTCGTGCTCTGACTCCTACCTTCTTTCTAGGTCGCTGTGATCAAGATTCAATGGTAATAAACACCTGTTTTTTATCTATTGGTTTAAGGGTTTCATTGTTTTGAATTTCTCTTGCAGTGGCCTAGTCATTGTTTGACGTATTACTTCTAAGATTTGCATGGTATGTGTGTCTGCGGATCTGAGCATCTGCTGCGAGTAGACTATTGACTAGGTTTTTGTTGGGATTGTCTTTATGTACGGCATCAAAGCAGTGACTCAAGAACTCATATGAGTTGGATTTTTGGTCATAGGTGTCTCTTTTGCTCTAGGTATGAAGTAAGCACATATCTACTGAATGTCTCAACTAATAATCAAAGTAAGCGCCAAGGCTGACGCCATGATCGCTGCACTCCAGAAGGAAATCTTCAATCGTCGTCGTAAGAAGATCACGGCTCAAGATGTTGTTGAATCTCTTGTAGAGAGCGGTGCTAAGTTTCAGTCAGACAATCGTTATGCTGCTTCTTGGAAGAACTTAATTAAGGACATCAAGAAGGCTGCAAAACTCTCTGAGGTTCATGGCGCTAAGCCCGCCAATATCTCTGCAGAAGAGTGAGCAACAATCTTGTCTCACCGCACTCACAAAGGCAGTACAACTCAGACTGCTCCAAAAAAGAGAGCTAAATCTACAAAAGCAGCTACCAAGAAAGCAGTAGCTAAGAAGCCTGTTGCTAAGAAGATAGACAAGAAATCAGTAGCTAAGAAGGCAGCACCAGCTCAGGCTGCGGTCAAGGTAGCGCCAAAAGTCAAGGTAGCAGGAAGACCTGCGAGACGCGCCAGAAGGGCTACAAGATCTACTACTACAGCAGCAGCTAAGTAAACGTTTGGTTGATATTTTTAAAGGGCTGGTCACTTTTTGGAGGGCCTTTTTTAGTCCATAAAAATTCCATTAACAGATATTTCTCTTCTAGTCTCTAATGAAGGGTATTGCTTGTAATACAAAATCAATCCGCCTGCAAGACCTATCGCAAGCAGCAGCCATGCAATTAACGACTTCCTTCTATTAGGTGGTTTTGGCGGCACTGCGCTTTTCTTGGCTTGCAGCTCAGGAAAGCAATGAGTGACTTGGATTAGATCCCAGAGTTCATTTTTGTTGTAAGAGGACAAGTCTTTCCCTGGTACTCCACTACCTTCAACTAATCCTTCGGCTTTCATTTTCTTCCTTATCAAAGCTTTTCTGTCATCACTAGACATTGCCTTGAAGCGTTTCTTTCTTTCATTTGGAGTTTCCTGATTGGTCAAAGCTTTTAGCGAGTTTTATCTGTTTTCAATTTGGGGTCATAAACGGCACCATTACAAACACCTACAGCTAAAGAATCTTTAGCTTTGTCGCTCCAGCTATTGAAATCCGGAACTTCGTTGATCCAAGTAACTGTACTGTCTAGACAGCGATTCCAGTAAGCAGCTTGTCTAGAGACAGGCACCAGCTCTATAGCGATGCAAGATATGCCCAAAGCAATAACACCAAAGAAAGCTTTCTGAAGTGAGTCACCCATAGCTATTTAAAGAAAAGTGTTCCGAATAATCCCGCAAAATTACGAGATCGAGAATACTATCAACTATTTGATAGGTGTTCAGTATGCGAACTTCTCAAGTCTTACATCTAGTTGTTTTGTTCTCTACTCAGCCAAACAGCATCTGTGTGACTGCTGAGGCAGTTACACCAAAGATCAGTAACATTCCAATGGTCCGGATGCAATTAATATAGGTACTAGTGAGATTTTTCATTTTTTCGTTCTAGCTACGTCTAGCTTTCTTCGCATAGCTGGCCTTAAGAGAGGAGTTAATGGCACAGCAGATCTCTTTGCGACGTAAAAGCTACATAATTCAAAGATGCAAAGATTACTTATTACTCTTGGGCTCTTCGTTGCTGCCATAGGAGTTCTATATCCTTATTTAAAGAATCTGGGCTTAGGGCAACTCCCAGGGGACATTGTTTTGAGGGGTGAGAACTCAACCTTTTATTTCCCAATCGTGAGTTGCCTCGTAGTTAGTTTTGTGGTTTCGATTATTCTTAAGTTACTCAGTGAGTAGGTGATTGCAATTTTAGTAATTGGCATTGGGTTGATGGATTTGACCTAGCGAGCCCATCTGTAAGCGTTTTAGTGGTTTGAGAGTCATCGCTATAATTTCCTTTAGTGTTTTTTGTATTCAAATAAAGCGGTAGTCGATAGTTATTGGATTTTTAAGGTCACATAAAAAGGGGGGGGCAATTACTACCCCCCTTAATACGTCATTAGTGACTCCCATCACTCAGCTAACCGAAAGGATTAAGCCTTAATAGAGCACTTTTAAGCTTTTTCACCAGGGAGGTTGGCTTTTTTGTCTGTTGGAGTTAGCGATTTGAGCTCTTCTTGAATTTCATGTTCACGTTCATCAATGATCTTGATACGTGATTGATAGATTTGCTCAAGTCTCTTGCGAGATGCCTCAAGATTGTCAAGTTCATCTTGACGTTGCTTACGCTTGATCTCCTCCAGTTGGATATCGGAGACAACATAGACAGTTCTCATGGGAGAAAGGAATGAATCAGAAAAGACTGTGTCTAATAAAGATGTGTACATGATCTTATGTTCGTGAACGTAACTACTTTGCCTTCGGTTTCAGCAAAAACTAATGTTGCAAACCGAAGAACTTTATTCGGTAAATATCACCCAATTCGGTTAGCACTATTAAAATGTCGAGGAAACCCTAGCCTTGGTTGTTAGCTCTGTTGACTTCGTTAATAAGAGCTAAATAGATTAGCGATATTTCAGAGGTTTCTTAAAGAGAACATCTCGACATATCTACTTCTTCTCTGAAATCGTGCAATTGCTATTCCACTTAGCTTGAAGCTATATACCTCTATACCTTCACTTGCTAATTTGGAGGCGTTGAACTCTTGAAGGCTGCTTGGAGAGCGATGCTTGGAGTCTAGTCCTATAGTGCGATCTGAATCTTCTTCTGAGAAAGTAGTTGGTTGCTATAAGGAAACTCTTTGCCGAATTGGAAAAAATCTCAGTGATTACTTATAGCTATGCCCTTTACCTAGAGTAGTAAAATAGTTAGCACATTAAAGATCTAAACGAGCTTCTGAAGAACTTCTTTTTATGTATGAAGAAACTAAGTCCTCCTTTGATTGGAATTCTAATTCTCTTTCTGACTGCATGCTCATCTTCATTCAATAGCGGAAAACAAACTAAATCTCCTAACACCAAGCCAATAGTACTGACAACATTTACAGTCCTTGCTGATATTGCAAGCAACGTGGCTGGAGAACGGTTGCAAGTTAATTCAATCACTAAAGTCGGTTCTGAGATTCACGGTTATCAACCAACACCAAGTGATGTCGTTAAAGCATCCCAAGCTCAATTAATTATTGAAAATGGATTAGGCCTTGAATTGTGGGCGAAGAAATTCACTGCCTCAGCAGGTAATATCCCTACAGTTGTTCTAAGTGATGGAATAAAACCTTTACTTATTGAAGGAGATGTATATCAGGGGAAGCCTAATCCCCATGTATGGATGTCTCCAAAAAAGGCAATCCATTATGTTGATAAACTTGTTGAAGCTTTTATACAAATTGATCCAGTTGGCAGAAATACTTATATAAGTAATGGGAAAGGTTATAAAAAAAAATTAATCGAACTTGATAAAGAATTAAGAGTAAGATTATCTCAAATACCTTCTAATAGAAGAGTTTTAGTCACATGTGAAGGCGCTTTTACCTATTTAGCTAAAGACTATGGGATGGAAGAGGCTTATTTATGGCCAGTGAATGCAGAAAGTCAAGTAACACCAAGGCGGATGGCTAAGCTTATAACTACAATCAAGCAAAAAGAAGTCCCTACAATCTTTTGCGAAAGTACTGTGAGTTCAAAGGCTCAAAGACAAGTCGCGAAACAATCAGGAGCAACTTATGGAGGCGAATTTTATGTTGATTCTTTATCGGTAACTAATGGACCCGCTCCTACATTTTTAAGGTTGCTACGTCACAATGTTCAGCTCATTGTGAAAGGACTTGTTCTATAAGAGCTACAGGAATCCGATTTGGAAGATATAACAAGAGAAGTTTGCGATACAAGAACCAGATATATTATATAGGTAAATAATTAGGTTCTAGTGGTGATCAGCCATTGGAGGTAACAGGGAAAATGCGGTGAGAATCCGCTGCTGTCCCGCAGCTGTGAAGTATCGTTTTTTGATACCAGTCAGAACGCCTGCCTAATTCCACACTTCGACGAGGATCGATTTATGCCAATTCCTATTCTGAAGAATAAATATATTCCATTGGTTGGAATATATCCTTTGTTTCTATTGTCTATTTTCACGAAACCAGTCTTAGCTCATCATCCTTTCGGAATGGGAGATAGTGATGGATTGTCAACATTGCAAGGCTTCGCAAGTGGTATTGGGCATCCATTGCTTGGTCCTGATCACTTGCTTTTTATGTTGGCTATTGCCTTTGTGGGTTTAAGAAGACCAGAAAAATGGGCTATACCTCTTCTTGCTATTGGATTGATTGGAAGTGCATTTGTTCAGTTGCAACCATTACCTGAATTATTAGCTCCTTGGGCAGAATCACTTGTCTCTTTATCTTTAGCTATAGAAGGCTTAATTGTTCTGGATCTTTTGAGTTCAAAGTGGCTTTTGCCAATGTTTGCTTTGCATGGCTATTTACTTGGAAGCACAATTGTCGGAGCTGAGCCTACACCTTTAATCGGTTATTTTTTGGGACTTATTTTTGCTCAAGGATCCTTACTATTACTGGTTACAAGTGTATCTAAAAGAATCATTAACTGGCTAGGGGTTAATGGGCGAATCTTAACTGCTGGAATCTGGATTGGAATAGGGGTAGCATTCTCTTGGGTTGCGATTGTTAACTAGAGAATAAACAATCAAATGACATTTTGATTGTTAGGAAAAGTTTATTTAACTTTGTGATTAAATATAAACAAAGACGTTCTTTCACTCCTATAGCTATTACTTCTCTGCGAATTTCTTTTCAAACAAGCCCCATAGTTTTGACCCCATAAATAATTAGTCCACATCCAACTAAACAAGCATTTATTAATCCCATCCCAACAGCACCTACTGTGATGACTCCCATGGAAACACCACCAATGGCAATAAAACCCATAGGAACTAATCCAATAGCAATAATTCCTCGAGGTGCTATTCCAAAATCAAATAACTTGGGCATGCCTTTGCCAGGCTCTTTATTTTTCAGAGATTTTTCCATTTAAGATTGATAAGCCAAAGGAATCCGGGACCAATGCAGATTTGTTTAGAAAATCATTGAGTCATTACATGGCTTGCACATGGCATCCAGAGGTCTCCCATTTTGTGAATGCCGAGGCATCCAAGCCTTTTAGCTTCTTCTTCTGCCTTAGATCTAGTTGGATAGGCATAGATATTCTTTGTTGATGAGGAGTTATCACGTTCAATTGTTTGATTAAGAATTGGTGCTTCTAGGCTCCATACTTTTAGGCCCATAGTGGTTATTCCTGCGGAGAAGAGTCCCATGCCAACAATTGAGGCATTAACAACTCCCATTGCTACAACACCAAGTGATACAACTCCCATAGGAACTATTCCGATGGAGACGATACCCATCGGAACAATCCCAATTGATATGAATCCAAGAGGAGCTATCCCGAAAGCAATCTTTTTTGGCTTACTGCCGCAATGGGCTGGTCCTTCTGATTGATTTTGTTGAGGGTTATTCATAATTATGAACTCAAGGGGATTTAGTGTTGGTGATGGGAATGACCACCATCTTTTTTCTGCTTCTTTCCATGTATTTTGTGGCTCTTGCAAGGCATCCACATATCGCCCATCTTATGGGCACCAGTGCAATTGAGATTTATGGCAGCGTTTTCAGCTTCTGCTTTGGTCTTGAAAAGAGCTTTGGTCCCATCCTTTTTAGAGTCTGCAGAGCATCCAATAAGAGATAAAGAAAGAGATGCCAAAGCAACAGATGCAAAAAGTTTTTGTCCTCTTAACATTGAAAAATTTATAGAGCATTTAAAATCTATTCAGAACCTCTCAAGAGTGCTATTAGACGTAATAAAGCATTTTCCCATCTCTCGAAACTTTCTAGGTGCTTTTTGAGTCGAGAAGCAAGTCATTAAAAGGCAAGTCTCAAAAGACTTCAGGATAATTACCTCCACTCAAAAAAAAAAACATTAGGTTTTGAACCTTATTTGTGTTAGGACCCACAAATAGTTTGCCCCTAACACAACAACCCCTTACAAATATGTGATGTTCGACTTGAATTGAGATCATTATTATGTCGAAATTTGACCATTCAACTCCGTTTATTCTTATTGCTCGTATTCAAGTTAAGCCAGGCAAAGTAGAGGAATATCTAGAGCTTGCGATAAAAACGGATGCTGCCGTAGAAGCTTTTGAATCAGGAATGTTGCATCATACCTTTGACCAAGATCCAGATAATCCTCTTTGCTTTACATGGTCCGAGGTCTATAAGAATGATGATGCTTTCCTCGAGCATTTAGCTAATCCATCAGTTGGAGAATATCTACAAGGCCACGCAGAGTTAGGTAATGGATTCTCAGTTGAGGTTTATGGAACAGTTGGAGAAAAATGTAAAGCAGCTATGGATGCTACTGGGTTGCCATTGAAAATTTACGAAAGTAAGTGCGGATATAGCAGGGTATAAGTATTAAAGAGATCTTATTTAAAAGTTGACATTAAGCTAACAAATCAGGGTAGTAGTTGTTGCCTCGATAACCCCACCTTTTGTTTGCGAGGGCAATAGCAGAAGCATCTCCTGTAGTCATTAGATTGAATTTGACTCGCTGATCAGATTTCTACAGCTATAAACAGCTTTTCAGGTCCTTTAGCACAAATAGCAATACCACTCACTCCACGATGAGTCGTGAAGGTAAACTTAGCTCAGATGTTGCGGCTCCATGATTTTGATCTCATCAATGGAGTCGAGTCCTTCGATGAAATCAGCGTTCTTGTTATGGGTCTATTGTCTGTTTATATTTTCTTTGAAAAAGTTGTCTGAAGATCCTCTATCCTGATGGATACGCCGACTAATCTAAACTCATATCAACAAGTAAAACTGCTAGATGGCTTGTAACTTTACTATTTCCAACTCTGCTGCTGCTGAATTAATAAGACAATCTGCATTTGGAGGTACCCCCGGTGAAATGCATATTGATTTCTTACCTGATGGTTTTGATGAAGGCTGGTTATATATTCGATTACGATGTGGCAGTCAAGATGGCACTCCTTTTGCTAGAACAGATGGAATCACTTTATTTGCACCTCCAGAGCAACTTAGTTTATTAATAGGTTTAAGCCTTGATTATTACGGTGATTTGAGTGGTGGAGGCTTTTTGATTAGTACTCCAGAAGGAGCTCAAACAAGTACATGTGGCTCAGGTTATAAAATGTTGAGTAAGTGACTAATTTTTAGTAATCAAGACGGTGCAAATTTTTCTGCTTAGGTGGCTCAGAAAAATTTGAATACTAAAGATTAGTGGCCAGAGTACTTTTGTTTGATGGCTCTAGGTTCAAATTTTGTCCACTAGACTTGCTTTTACGCGAGCTCTCTTTTTGATAGGTCCCTCTTGGACCCTTTAGATATTTTGCTTCGAAAGTCTTTTCGATAATGTCCTACTTGTGATCAAGGCATGTGCTGGAAAGACTTCTTTGTCCTTGAGCGTATCAGAAATGACCTTAATTAAATTTTGTTGGGTTTTAAATTTATTGCCAGTGTCGAAATTTAGAAAGTTTTTTAGTGCTTTTTTCAGAAGCTTATGAGCTCTTATTATTGTGAGCTGCAAGCTGACAAGTGAAAGTAAGCTCGTCTCGCAAAGTTTGTTCCTTTCTCATAGGGCTAATTGATGCATTGGTTACACGCTTATTTGTAATAACGGTTAAGGTCTACAGAATTTGCCAGAGATGGAATGAATGATTTTCAAACTATCAACTACTCGGCAGCATTAGCCGTATTAGGAATTATTTGGATGTTTTTTGGCTTTGGAGATGACGACGACGAAGGAGGTGGAATGATGATTCCACTTCGACAAGATGCCTCTTAAATATCCACAACCTTATTAATTCTTGCGGTAAACTAGAAGAGCTGTAGGTATTTTTTATAAGGGTATAAATTAAGCCTTTGTATTGTGGCAAAAAATATACCTAGTTTCTTTTGGATTAAGTACGCTTAATACAATCAATATCTTTTGAGATTATGATAGAAGAAGCAACGAGTCTAACGCCAAGTCAACCTGACTCAAATCAAACCGCCAAAGTTTCAGAAGATGAGTCTTTATTAAAAGAAGAATCTTATATCTCTGAATCTACTCCTTTGACTCTTTCTTCTATTTATCTATCCATAAAAGAAGCATCATCGAACTCAAGAAATCAATCTTTTATAAGGATTTTTACTCCAGTTCTCTTTATAGTTTGGTGGTTTCCAATTCTTTTCTTAGGAAGGTTCGTTAAAAATATGAAGGGACAATTAGCTGTTAAATCATTCCCTCGAGAAGATTTTGTTATAAGAGGTCCAGAGACTATATGGACAACAGCAAATCAGGCCTTTCAAGGTAGGAGACCTATGAGGTTTTTTGGTATTCGTTTCATGGCTATTTGGGTTTTGCCATTTGCTATTACTATTATTGTGATTGATTTTTTATTCATAAGTCCACTAACTTCGTAAATTCATTTGATTAATCTTTTTAAATATTATAGTTAGTCTAGTTTTTGAATATATGAATAATGAGGATTTAATAGACTTCAAGCAATTAGATCATATCTCTTCTGCTCATCCTTACTTTAATCAGTTCTTAAGTTTCGATCTGTTGAATATTGGCCGTAAACACCTGCTATATAGGAGGTGTTTACCTTAGGCTGTTTCTAATGGCGTGCCTTTGATATGGTATCTCCTCAATTTGGTCTTACTGCTTGTAGTAGTCCTCTTAATTGTGTTTTCGTTCAGTGCAAATTTAAAAATCCTGATAAAACGCTCAGTCAACTTATAAAAATTGCTGAAAATATCCCTAGAACAACAGTTTTAAAGAGAAGTAATAATTACTGGAAAGGTGTTTGTCGAAGTTTAATTTTTAGATTTCCTGACGATCTTGAGATATTAAAAGTTGATAGCCCTAAAGGTATTATCCAAATTAAGTCTGCCTCAAAATTTGGTGCGAGTGATCTAGGTGTTAATCAAAGAAGAATTAGCTATTTATTAAAGGAATTAGAAAAGGTAACACGATTGCAATAGGGAATTTTGATTGGAATTAGGCCATGGGCTGATGAGACTGACGAGGTAGAAGTAAGGCAAAGTCAATGATGGATGATTATCTATTAAAATTGCGGAGATCACTTTATTAGTAACCTTGAGATTGAGACTTCAGAAAGAGGTGGTCTTTGCTATTTTTATTTCAGAACAGTGCATTTCTTATTAATTACTTTTTAATTACAGCAAATGTAGGGACTCTCTTTGGCAAAGCCATATAAAAGAACGTATACATTTTGCTGGGAATTATTCGTGTATTTTAGTTCTGGTAATTTCCCTGCTTTTTGAAGATGCTCAAATCATTGGAGGAATAGTTCCTAATGTAATTGGTTTTGCTTTGTTTCTTGTTGCTATTGTTAGTTTTGTGTTTGCCGGGTCTTTATTTGGTAAAGTTATAAAGAGTTTATGAGTTAACTAGTTTCATGTGCTAGTTGAGTATTTATGAATTCAGATTACTTTCTTCACTTAAAGATTTTCTAGTTAGTTCTGAAATTTAAAATTTTAGAACGAAACAAAAATATTTGACTCTTAGCTCTTATCGGAAACATAAAATTTATCTAGCAGTGATTATGGGATACGAACTTGGTTCTCATGCTCCTGAAGATATCTCCTATTACAACAAAGTCAAAGGAAAGGTAAATAACTACAGGAATATGAGAATACCCAGAGAAAGGTATTAGTCATCTCTGGGTATTCTCATATTCCTTATGCCCACTGAGGAATAAAGTAAGATTTAAGTAACTAGATTTTAAAAGGTCCTACATCTATCTGATATCACGAAATGAATCCACATAACTTATTGCATAACTCAAAAGCTGAATGTAACCCCCGTTCCAATATGATGTTGCCAACCTTCACCCCATTCAGAACCATCCTTATCACTACGGGTAGGTTGCCAATGAATAAATAAGTATGCGTTTTCTCCTAAAGGACGACCAATCTCGATTTCACCAGCGAAATCTGTTCTTTCGCTGGTACTTGCCTCAGTTGATGGGACAAAGAAACGAGGCCCACCTTCTATTTTGAAAGCAATTAAGTCGTAATTAAATTCGACTCCTACTCTAGGATCTGTGTAATTACCTTGCCATTCTCCAACTGAATCCCAACCTTGACGGTGTTCTAAACTTACATAAGCTCCATCAGTGAGATCCTTAAAGTTATCGCCGAGTGCGAAATTAACATCCCCTTCACCGAAAGCATATAAAGCTTTGGCTCCAATTGAATTTTTGGTTCCTTTCTTTTCTTCTCCTTGATTTTTTGTAACTATATAAGGCTGAGTATCTACTGCAACACTAAGGCGATCATTTGGAGCATATGTAGCTTTTAAGTAACCACGAAAATCTTCTCGTTTGTAGTCAGTGTCGTGCTCAGCATGCTCTTCTTCATGGTCGTCATCATCGTCATGATCAGAATGAACAGCACCATAAAAATGTTCTGCTTCACCCCATACCCCGACAGGTCCAAAAGCTCCTTCAATAGAGAATTTCCCACCCTTCTCTAACCCCCATTCCATCAAACCTCCAAAGAGTCCATCAAGTCCATAATGTTCTGGTTTGCCTTCAATATTATTTTCAAAACCACCATGAGCTTCCACGGTTATTTGAGGCGTCAACCTAAATTCACCTGCTTCTAAAGGCTCAGTTCCTCCTCCCCCGTGGGTATGCCCCATACGAGGTAATGAAACATCAACGCTCGTCAATGCAACGCCTAAGAGCAATGAGGCTTTCAAAGGATTTAGTCTTTTAATAAAATTGGTAGACATGAAATAGAATGATAGAGGTAGCTAGTTAGAAAATAAATTTATGGGAAATCAACGAATGCTTTCCCAATTTGCAGCAAGCTGATTTGCTGTTTTTTGATCACAAGTGCTTCCTTGACCTTTTGCGATTACACAAACATTCGAGGTAGCCGTCTCAATAGTTGAAAGACCACCGGGTGCAAGACCATCTGGGTATAAAGGAGAATCCATGACAGGAACACCGGACGCACGACTGATGCGCTGGAGCGTTTTGTTGACTGGGAGGGATTCCGTGAACAACACACGACTACCAGATTTTTGAACTTCAGAAACAATCTTCCTGAGACTTGAGGGACGGAGAGTTCCACCAGTGGCGAAAGAGTCAATGATGGGAAGTTCACGGAGTTTGAACCTTTTAGTTAAATGACTAAAAGCACGGTGTTGTGTGACAAGAACTCGATTTTTAGTAGGTATGGATTTCAATTGGGATGAAGTCCAGTTGCTTAGCTCTTGGAGAGCGGACTTGGCTCTTGCAGTACGTAAGTTCAGAGCAGTCACCTCTGATTTAGGTAATACCTTGATTAGGCTTTGTTCAATGGTTACTGCCATCGCAGAGACATTGTTTGGATCATGCCAAACATGAGGATCTTTGCCCTTATATGTGGGCATAGCTTCCTCTGCAACTGGTATCACAGCAGCTTTTGTTGATAGTCCTAAAGCTGAGGGAGTTAAATAAAAACCATTATGAAAGACAATGTCTGCCTTTGCTATGGCTTGAAGATCTTTAGGCTTTAATCGATAAAAATGTGGATCACCAGTTGGGGGAATTACGCAGAAAACATCCGCAGAAGTGGAAGCCACCTTACTGACGAGGTCGCAAAGCACACCATCAAATGCGACCACATTTGGCTTGGTTCCTGAAGCTTTTACAAGATTCGACCCAAGAAAAGAGCCAGAAATAATCGAGAGGATTGTTAAGGTTGAACGTAATCTCACTAAGTTGGATTGAACTTTTTACTCGGCTTTGATGCTATACATCGAGTTGGGACAATGAGTATGTATATCTGCAAATGAAAACCATTTTCATTCCTTCCTTTGCTCTAGTCTTGGTTCAAAGGCTTTCATGCATTCTTGATTGACTAATCTCATTGCGAATAGCTTGTCATTTTTCTATGGCAAAGAGTGCGTTCTAAGGGACGTTTCTATTGAGCTTTATTCAGGAACTCTTACTGCTCTAGTTGGTCCAAATGGAGCAGGAAAATCAACCTTGCTACGCCTATTGCAAGGGCAAAGCTTGCCTCATCAAGGAGAAATCTTCTTAGATACAGTTCCTTTACAAAATAATCGACATCAAGTTGCACTAATGCCTCAAAGAAGCTCCATCAATTGGAACTTCCCTATCACTGTTGAAGAATTAGTTGCCTTGGGACAAGTTAATGCTGCTAATAAATCATGTTGTGAAACAGAAGCCTCGCTTCAAAGGGTTGGATTATCTGCTTTAGCAAAGAAACGATTGGACGCATTATCTGGCGGACAGCAACAAAGAGCGTTACTTGCTAAAACACTGGCACAAAACGCTTCTGTTTTTCTTTTAGATGAACCTTGTGCGGCTCTTGATCCACCATCCAGGGTTCAGTTCCTACGCATTGCTCGACAGCTCTCTGATGCTGGTTTGACGGTAGTAGTTAGTAGTCATGATTGGGGCCAAGCATTAAATGCTTACGATAATGTCATCACTCTTGACCAAACTGTTTTGGCCTTTGGAACTCCAGAGAATGTAAGAAGCAAGCTTGACTCAATTAGCAGTATGGGTAATCACTGTTGTGGTTGATCAATATTTTGGTTTAGTTCACTTTCTGGCGCTGATGACAATCTTTACAGATGCCGAAGAATTCAAGAGTGTGAAACAACAATTGAAAGTTCTTAGTTTGCGTCTTAGGCAATTTAATATTCTCTATTGGACAAGAGTTCAAAATAAGTGTTTGGCCACAGTCAACACAAGTCAAATGATGATGATCCCTACTTACAGGGCTATAAAGTGCTTCACCTGTTGGAAGGTTGCGACATCGTACCAATCCTTTCTGCTGAAGAATTCGAAGATTTCGATATACAGTAGTCAATCCCATATTGGAAGAACCGTCTATCAAGGCGCGATGGAGTTGTTGTCCGCTAATTTCATCAGCACAACTATTCAACTCTTCCATTATTTGGTTTTGGCGCGTCGTGAGAGGCGCACTCTGTTGAACCATTATTCGCTTTTTAGATCTCACATCTTCATAAACAATAGTCTTTTATTACCTTGATAGAAGCAATCTTTTCTAATTGGTGGACTTTGCCATTCTTGATGGCCCTTTTAGTAGGAATGCTTTGTCCTGCAACTGGCGCTGTCTTGATCACACATCGTCGTCTTCTGCAGGCTAATTTGATATCTCATGCAGTAGTTCCAGGCCTAGTCTTAGCACTTGCTATAGGAGTTGACCCTGCATTTGGTGGAGTGCTTAGTGGATTGATTGGGGCTGTTGTTGCGGAAAGATTTGTCTCAAAGAGGAATGGAGAGAATGAAGTCATTATTAATACTGTTCTTGCAGGCACGCTTGGCTTAGGAGTTTTATTAATTCCACTCTTGGAGATCAGAGTAGATCTGGAATCTATTCTATTTGGCGATCTTCTTGCGGTGGGTCCGGCTGATTTAATTAGAATTTTACTTGCCTCAATTGCATTGTTATTACTATTAAGAACTTCATACCAGAAGTTGGTTTACCTAGGTTTAGATCCTGAAGGTGCTGTAGCGAGTGGACTAAAGGTCTCTTCATTGCGGTTGGCAATGGCTTTTGTAACGGCTCTAGTTGTTGTAAGTTCGATGTCCGCTGTAGGTGTGATTTTAGTTATAGGTTTACTTTCGGCTCCAGCTCTTTTTGGTTTATATCAAGCCCCTAGTTTGTATTCTGCAATGCTGCGATCTGCTGTATTTGGAATTCTTTTTTCTTTTGTAGGTTTTTTACTTGCGATTGCTTTTAATCTTTCCCCTGGCCCTCTTATAGGTGTTCTTTGCTTATGTTCTTTGCCATTTGCGAAGAATTAATTGCTTATTGCCGAGAGGTATATTCCTAGATATATAGCTATATAGGAATGTAATAGGAAGGCTAGTTAAAATGAATTGAACTTGCCAGTCCCACTGTCTCGGTGGTTATCTGGAAGGAAAGGGAAATTATCTTTTGGGCCTAGGAGGTCATCGATACTCATTTCTTTTTCAGGTTTCTTTTCCTGTATTTGTTGGTTGTCTCTCTTGGACTTAACAGATGGGAAGACTCCATTAGCTGTACTTACAAATGGCAGAAAAACAAGGAATATGCTAAGACAAATAGTAATTAGGCGTAGCATTAGAATAAATTCATCTGAGATGTCTGTGGTTTTTGAATTGGTTCGACCAACCAATCTTTAGGGCTCCATGGTTTTAATAATGGTTCTAGTGCTTTTAACTGATGTACATCTTTTATTGATGAAATCCAATCCTCTTCTACTCCATTAGGAATGATCACTGGCATTCGATTATGAAGAGGCCTGATTAACTCGTTGGGTTCTGTAGTCAGAATACAGCAGGTC
>QCRX01000011.1 GCA_003209275.1 Prochlorococcus sp. AG-463-P14 | reverse complement strand
GATTAAACCCATGCTCAGTTATGCTAAGAAGACCAACTTATTAGAAGTACCAGACCCCTATTATGGAGGAGAAGCTGGTTTTGATGATGTACTTGACTTGCTTGAAGATGCTTGTTCAGGCCTATTAGAAGCACTTATTGATTAGGACTGGGCCATATTTCTTCTGGAATTCGCATGCGAAAAAGATCTATAAGAGTTTCAATTACTTCTTCAATGCTCATTCCATCTGTGATTAATTCAGTGGCATCTTCCGCCTTTACTAAAGGAGATATCTTTCGTGTGCTATCTATTCTATCTCGTTCTTTTATTTGAGCTTCAATATCTTCGAAGTTTGGTATATCAAATCCTTGTTCTTTTAAATCAAGCGTCCTTCTTTTAGCGCGTTCAGTGGTGCTCGCGGTTAAAAATACTTTTAATTCAGCTTCGGGGAATACTGTAGTCCCAATATCTCTCCCTTCAGCAACAATTCCGCCTTTTACTCCCATTGATTTTTGTTGGGCTGTAAGAGCTTCGCGAACTACACTTTGACTGGCCACTTGTGATACTAGTAAAGTAACCTCTGGTGAACGAATTAGGTCAGAAACATTTTCACTATTGATCAACACATTTTGTTCTCCTGAAGTTGATGTTGTTAGTTCGAGCTTGATACTTTTTAGTAGCTCTGAAATGCTCTTGGAGTTTTCAAGGCTTATTCCTTTTTGCTTTATTAACCAGGTGACAGCTCTATACATAGCTCCAGTATCCATATAGAGAAGCCCAAGTTTTTTTGCAAAAGCACGAGTGACAGTGCTTTTACCTGCTCCTGCAGGTCCATCAATAGCGACAATTGGCTTGCGATTCATAAGAAAAGTGTGATCGATGAGTCGTGCTTTGCCACAACGTACGGCGGCTGCTAATAGGCACAGTTTCTTGGTTGGGGAGATTGGTTTTAGAAGGAAGGGATCAACTGCCTCTAAATATTCCACACCTAGTCCTTCTTTCTCTAAAAATGTTCGGATTTTTTGAATATCTATTGCCTTGCCTAATTGGAAATCTGTAGTTGCTTTTTTTAGTGCCCTTGGGAGGGCAAGTGCCTGATTCCTCTCTGATTTATTGAGATAACTGTTTCTTGTGCTGTATGGAAGCCCATCTGCATCTCTGAACGTTGCTATGCCTCGAAGTTTGACAGCAAGTCCTAGATCATTAATGAGATGCCGCACAATGACAAATTGCTGCCAGTCTTTTTCTCCTAGAAAGAGTGTTGTTGGTTTTACAAGTGCTAAAAGGCGCAGAATGACCGTAGCGACTCCATCAAAATGTTCTGGTCTGAGAGAACCGCATAGGTGGGCTTGAAGGTCTTTAGGTACTTTTATTTTGAAATGAGAATTCGTACCTTTTGGAAAAATTTGATTGATTTCAGGAATCCAAATTGCATTCGCTCCTGAGAAAGCTGCTAATTCAATGTCATGATCAAGATCTCTTGGATAATCATTGAAATCTTCTGCAGGACCAAATTGCAATGGATTTACAAAAACACTTACTAATACAACTGATGGCGTGTTTGATTCTGAATCTTTAGCTGCTTGGATTAGTTGGCTATGTCCATGGTGTAAGCCGCCCATAGTTGGGACGAAATTCACCTGAGAGCCCTGACTTTTGCTCCAGAGCTTTAGTTCTCGTTCGGTTCTTAGGACAGAAATTTTTAGCACAATCTCAAGTCAGTCACTGTCATGATTTTTCCTATAGATGATTAATGAATGATTGAGTGGATTGACTTAATATTGGCCTAATAGACCGCTAGGGAGGAAGATCAGTAAATAAGCAAGATAAAGATCACTAGTTAAGTTATGGATTACAAGACATCGGGCGTAGACGTTTCGGCAGGTCGAGCCTTTGTAAGTCGCATAAAGTCAAGTGTTGACGCGACTCGCCGCTCAGAAGTAATTGGTGGTATGGGTGGGTTTGGAGGCTTAATTCGCCTTCCCGCTGGGTTAGTTAATCCGGTTTTAGTCGCTGGTACTGATGGAGTAGGGACCAAACTTGAGCTTGCGCAGGATTTTGGCTCTCATCATGGAGTAGGCATTGATTTAGTCGCTATGTGCGTTAACGATGTCATTACTTGTGGAGCTAGCCCCTTATTTTTCCTTGATTACATTGCCACTGGGGTCCTAGGACCAAATGCGCTTGCTGAAGTGATTGAAGGTATTGCAGAGGGGTGTCTGATAAGTGGATGTTCATTGCTTGGCGGAGAAACTGCTGAAATGCCTGGCTTTTATCCCAAAGATAGATATGATCTTGCTGGATTTTGTGTGGCCGTTGTTGAAGAATCTGAATTAATTGATGGTAAAGCTATGAGACCAGGGGATCAAATAGTTGC
Organism: Prochlorococcus sp. AG-463-P14; assembly: GCA_003209275.1. Taxonomy (GTDB): domain Bacteria; phylum Cyanobacteriota; class Cyanobacteriia; order PCC-6307; family Cyanobiaceae; genus AG-463-P14. Next base: position 25,183 of record QCRX01000011.1, on the reverse strand, counting down.
CGTAGCTAGTAGTGGTATTCATAGCAATGGATTTAGTCTTGTTCGTAAGATTTTGTCCATGACAAAGGTTGATGGATCAACTGTCTTTGGGAAGGATGATCAATCATTAATTCCTGCCTTGCTCAAACCCACAATTCTCTATGGAGAACTTGTTCAAGGCCTTTTAAAAGAAAATTTACCTTTAAGAGGAATGGCCCATATCACGGGAGGTGGCTTGCCAGAAAATCTTCCCAGATGCCTGCCTGAAGGGCTTATTGCTGAAATCGATATAACAACTTGGGAAAAACCAGAGATTTTTTGTTGGTTGCAAGAGGCTGGAGAGATTCCGGAGCATGATCTTTGGAATACTTTTAATCTTGGGGTTGGTTTTTGTCTGGTACTTCCTCCAGAAGGAGTTTCACGAACACTTGATATCTCTAGAGAACAGGGTTTTGACTCATGGATTATGGGCAGCGTTAAAGAATCTTCTATATCAGAGGAGAATTCGTTGGTTGGCCTGCCTTTTTCGCGAATCTAGTGATAAATCACTGTTGGGTTTAATTGCATCGGAGTCATACGAGCTGCTTTTCAATTCACATTTCTGCATCAGCACTAGTAATATTCACTGCATGCAATCGGATGATTTTTCGGTAGCAGAGTTGCTAGATCTTTAATCTATTTTCTATTTCGATGCCTTTTGACACTCCTCAGCGTTTAACGCGTAGACGTTCTTCTGCTGGGCCTGTGCCTCCTCGCCGCCCTCTTGGAGGCGGAGATGGTTTAAGCCCTCATCGTCAAGGCCCTAGGCCAACTTTTTTGACACTTAGGGATCATGGAAAAGTGTATGTGGCTGATTTGCCTAATTTGTCTGATGGCCAGCTTGCTCACATTTGCAAAGAAGCTGAAGAAGTTTTAACAAGCCTTGAAAGACGACTTACTGATCTAGAGCGAGCTGCTGGAAATGGAAGTGATGATAGTGACACTTTTATTAAAGCTTCCACAAAAAAGGATGTGACTCTTCGCTTCTTAAGAGCTATCCATGATGAACAGGAACATCGTAGGAATAATCCAGCATTAAAGAGTGCTGCAGCTGAATCCTTGCCGCGAACATTTCTAGAGGTAGCCCGTCATCGACTGCCTGGAGCAACATTTGACTCTCTCCTTAGAGAGGCTTTAGAAGTTTGCTCAAAGGAAGAAGAACCACCCAAAGCACCACCAGAACCTCCAGTCAAGATTGTTCAACTTCGTTCATCACCCAACACTATGCCTGTTGTTGTTAGCCCTGATCCAAATATTTCCAATACAACTAGTGCCTAAGAAAAGCTTTCTAAATACATAGGGAATAAGTCTCTGGTATCTGTGATTAAAATTTTATGCAAGATTTAGGCAAATTTCTATGAAGCCATTCCTATTAAGTGGAAATCTCTCTGTAGAAACGCTTACTATTTTTTGTTATTTTTAGGCTTAGGACTTTACCTCTTGATAGGGACTCTGTTTAAGGATTCGATTGATTCCAAGGCGACTCTCGAGTCTTAAATCAGTCTTTATACCAATACTAAGTACTGAGAAGATAGTTCGAATCACCTTCCCTTTAGCACTATTCAACTATGATTATCTTATTTGAAAATATTTGGAATGATAGGCAATGAATGTACCTAGTCAGCCTAATGATTTGTCAGGAGTCAAGACACATGTGGAGTGCTCAGAAATAATTTCCTTGAATGAAATATATAATGAGAAAATATTATGTGATTATTGTGGCCGCACAAAAAATAATGGGATTCGTTGCATAGGGAGGTGCGTTGCGGATGATGAGTACTGATCAAAAAAATAACTATTTGATTAAGAATTGTATTTTCAGGTAATTAATTAAGCATGATTCTGCTCATGAATAAATGATTTTTTTATTAATTCTTGGATAGTTATATAAGGTGGAGGAGGAACTTTGATTGACATTAAATATTCCTTATTGGCAAATAAGTGTCTTGTGATTGCTTCTACTTCTTCTATAGATGATGCCCAGAAGATATCTTCTCTATTGGCTAGTGATTTATCTGAACCTAAGATAGATCTGTTGCTAAAAATGATTTGAGGGATTCCCGCAGACATGATTTCAAAAAAACGATGGTTTAAATCTTGATTTAAGGGAATATTGATCGCCAATGCATGCTTAGAATAAATAGCGGCAGCTAAATCTGCGGACTGAGTTGTGCAATGTTCAAAAGGAATGCGATTCCTTTGTATAAGTTGGTCCACTATCTTTGCTCTTCTTGCATGATATGGACCTATACTCCCTATATGTATTAATGAATATGATCTTGATTCCGTTATTTTGGCGGTGGGATATCTAAAGAAACTAGGTGGAAAGCTGTTCACAGGTATTGATAATTGAGACCTTACATCCTCTAATAATGATGGATTAAAAGTTAGAATTACGGCATCATGCTGCTCTTTATCTAAATATAAGGAAAGAGTCCTTATAGGGTCTTCACCATGATGTAAGTCACCACAAGCGAGCAATGAAGGTGCCTTCCAATTATCAAGATTTAAAAGGGGAGAATCTCTTAGTATAAAGGGATCAGTGTAATGAATTAGTACATACTTTCTGTTCGAAAAATTACTTTTTAGCCCGTTCAATAAATTTCCAATAGATGGAAGAGGAATAAATAGGCTTGTAGGCGAATCACGAATATTAGGCCCTGCTTGAACAACAAAAGGTTGCTCCCAAAGCTTTTGGTACTCACCATAATGAAAGATTACTATTAAAACGTCCATGATTGAGATTAATCAAGCAGAAGAATTTGACAAAGTAAATATTACGTAGACATCTTTTGATAATTATATTGAATATCATGAGAACTTGCTACTAAAGCCTTTACAATAAAGCTAGTTTAATAATCCAGCAGTGGGTAAGCCTGTTCAGTTCAGCAAATTTTTTATTCTCCTTAATTCAGCTATGCAAGGCTCTCAAGAGAATAAGGATGCTCTGAAATTATTGCTTAAAGAGTATGAGTTGGCTGAGAATAGTGAAAGTCCGCTAGAGCAATTGGGTCAGATGTATTTATTTGTGGGTATTAACTCTCTCTATAACTATGTAGGGACTGAAGATATACAGTTGATTGGCTCCTTTGAAAAGGAACGCTGGGATGAACTTGCTGAAGAACAGAAGTCCGAAATTGCTCCTCATTTAGCGAACAAAATGATTGCATTTGCTAAAAAAGAAAACCTTGCCCAAGTTATATCCCAGAAGTGGTCTAGTCCTAAGAGAGAAATTAATAATAACATTATGAATATGGCCAGATATATTACTGAAGGCATTCTAGATGCTATTGAATGAGAAATATATTAACTAACAGTATCTAATAAACCAGTCTTGTTGATTACTACACTTGCAAGCAAAACATAAGATGAAAAAACTATTCAGATTGACATTTATTCTGATTTTGATAGATACTCAAGTAGCCTTTACTCAAATACAGATCTGTGAGATTAAATTTGGAGGAAGAGAACTTGATAAGAAAGGCTTAACAAGTCAATTTAACTCAGATAATCCTTGGCAAAAGATATGTCATCAGATAGGAGTCGAGCATGATAAACAAGGTAGACCTGAGAATGATAAACCGATCTTTGCTTGTTGCCGTGATGCAATTGGGATTGAATCAGATTCTGCTTACTTAGAGGAAGCAGAATAGCTAATATCAAATAATCAGTTTCTAGATTAGCTTGTTCAACTTTTATTTAGTCAGCATGTGTAACTTTATTTTCCTCTTTGAGCTCAAAATAATAATCTAGCCAATCTACAAAACTGATTTCCTGCATGCCGTATGTTGACTTGGCAAAGTCATCACCCCATGCATGACCCGACTTATATTTATAGTACGAAGTAGTCATACCATACTTAGGCCACACTAGCCCTAGTGAATGAGCATCAAATATCAAGAAACAAGATGCTAAGAATAAACGAGAATCTTTCCAACTATGAGAATATGTATAATTAGATTTTTTGAGCAGGTTACTACAGATATATGATTCACCTACTTTGCTATCGGATGCGCTCCATTTTAAAAGCTTCACATCAGGTCCTTTAATAGGGTTTTTGTCTTTCAAAGATGGTGGCTTTAAATCAACATTTCTTTTATCTTCATCAGATGAAGATAAATCTAATTGCCACATTAGATCCATGTCCTCTACATGACCATAGGAGAAGAAATCACTGACAGAAAATGGCCTAGATTTGAATGTTCCTGTAGAACCAACAATTATCCTTCCAATTTGAGATTCTGCAACATGTTCTTTGAACTGGTTATTCAACCTGCTAAGAGTATCTAGAAACCTTAAATCAGAGAAAATCATATCAGTTCTATGTTTTAGGACAAATTTGCAACCACATCCTTTGGCATATTCAATTCCAGATCTGGTAGAGATAATTTGTAGATTTGTATTTGCTCCTCCAAAATATTCTGGCTTGTTATTAAGAAGTAAATGTAGATTTGAATTTGTTTTAAACCAATTTGCAAAGTAGACAATTAGTTCGTTTTGGCTATCAGACCATGTGCTTAAAATAATCTGCGCATTAGGACAACATTTGACATATCTTTGGATTGAGAATTCAATTAATTTTGGATAATCCAATCCGCCTTGTATAATAATACCTTGATTCTCTGATGAATTGATATAATTACCACCAATAATTGAATCGATTTGATTGTCAACACATTCCCAGGTATACAGCTTTGAATTGACTTCAAATTCTCTTTGGAAATGTGCTTCTATGTCATAAGGCATATTAGATTGCATGATTTACACATTTCATATTATTTTCATTTTAGATTGAAAAAAAAGTTTTTGGTCACCTTTTTTATTAATTAGGGGAATAAGTTTTTAATTGTATAGCTATTTCCATTGCTTTAAATCTAGTAAATTACTTACTTCAAGTACATTTGCTTGATGTCTAATACGTTTGATACATCTTTAGTGATCACCTTTAAGCCCTGAGATATGACACCATTAAGCAGTGGGCATACGTAGTGCAAGTTATTGTGCATTTGTAGTTCCGAGTTCTCTATTGAATGACTAATTGCCTTTAATAAAATACTTGAGCTCTTAAAACCATATACTCCTGCTGAGGCATGATTTGATATGACTAGCTTCTCTACAGCCTTTTCTACTGTTCCATCATTTGCAATTAGAAAATAACTATAATCATTTGATTCACTTTCAAAAGAATATCCAATGCCTCCATATTCGATAGGATCTTTACCTTGAAATGGTATATGAAGACTATCAAAATATATATCTGCTAAATCAATGATTATTGGTGTATTGAAGGATATTAGACTTAATCCCGCCAACACTGACATTGCAGCTCCTTTGGCTAAATGTGAGATGAAGATTGCTCTACAACCAGGGAACCAAACGTTTAAGTGACTATTAAAGAATGTGCGGGAATTATCATGATCTAGAAGTATAAAATGATAGTCATTAGGCGCAATATCTTTGAACCATGCTCTAGACTTTAGTGTAGAAAGTAATAAAGGACCCTTTTCAGTTTCTATTAGACCTTTTGCAAACCCTTTCTCAAAGTAGTCTTGTCCTGCAAGCGGAACTATTACATTCATTCTTGTATATATTCGGGGTCATTTTTTGACGTGCTTATATTAAATTTTTCCAAATAAGTGCGTAAATCTATTGGGGTGCCTATACCGTTCATTGAACTCGGAGGTATCTCATAGATCCCAATCTTTGCACCATTTTTAATCATATAATTATATACAGGACATGTATAAAACTCTCCATTTACTCTTTCATTATTGGCAATCATGTCGATTGCTGCTGATATAAATTCTGACCCTTTATTAAAGTAGTATATGCCTACAGTTGCCAGGTCAGAAATTGCTTCTTTCTCTGCAACTCTAATAACTTCTCCTTGGTTGTTGATTTCAGCAAAAGACCATTTGATATCTCTATCTTTATCTTTAAAAACTAGAATCGAACCGTCTAGGCTTCTTCTCTGACAATCCTTCACAAAATCATTACAGTCAAATTCAACTATTTGGTCGGAGTTTGCAATTAGTAATGGATCATCACAATCTATGAGCCTTCTGGCTAATAAAGCTGTGCATATAGTCCCTTCAGTCAGGTCTTTTACGCGAATTATTTTGTTTCCCCCACAGCTTAGCCTTTGTGAATGATCTGAATAATCGCTTAGATGCTCATCCCTTAATAATAAAATCCGATTGCAATTATTCAGATTTAAATTGTTTATTACTTCTTCAATCATTAAAGACCCGTTTATGTCAATCATTGGCTTCGGTACGGTCCATCCATCTTTAGAGAATCTAGAACCATTTCCTGCTGCTGGTATCAATAGATTGATTTTCTTAGAGGAGATTTCTTGAGCATTATTTTTGGGCTCTTTGGCTTTAAACTTCTCATATTCACGAATCATTTCAGGGGAGAAGAGAGAGAAATAATCTGTCTCATTTATATGTACAGAACCAACCTCTTCGCCTCTTAAGATGATTTGATTGATAGCCGAAGATATATAAAAATTTCCCTCTAAGTGATCGTCATCTGACAATGCACAAAAAGCATTATTTATGAATGTGGATTTATCTTTGAAGTAATAAAAACCAGCCATAGCTTTGTCACTAATTACTTTCTTCTCTACACACCTTTGTACTGAACCGTCTTCATTCGTAATAGCAAAACACCACCTTGGATGTGTTGAATTAAATGTAACTAACCCAGCAGAAACTTTTGATGAGGTGAAATTATTAATAATTTCTTGAAGATCAACATTTAAAATTTCATCCATATTCATAATAACGATAGGCTCGTCTTCTTTTAAGTGATCTATGGCCATGAGAGCTGAACATAGTCCACCACTTGTAGGACTATTTCTTTGTATGATTCTAACATCTTCATTGCAATTAATAGTTAAAATCTTCCCTAATGAGTATTCCTTTTCTAGTTCGGATGGTATGACAAAAATAAACGAAGCAAGTTTGATTTGTTTTTGGTGGTTATTAACAACCTGAACTATCATTGGCTTTCCACAAACTTCTACAAGTGGTTTTGGAAAAAAATATTCTGATGGTGGAAAATAAGAAGTATTTTCAGCAATTGGAATTACTAGCTGTGTCATTTCTATTTATAATTTGATATTTTTAATTTTATCCAGAATCCTTTCTAGCGTCACCTCTGTTGGGTTAGATACCCTTAAGCAATTTCCTCCACTATCAATTGCAGCTTTTACTCCGTGATCATTGTCTTCGATGATCAAACACTCATTAGGCCTACATTTTAATTTTTGCATAGCTAAAAGATACATTTCTGGGTCTGGTTTTGCTTTAGTCACATCTTGATTTGACACTATTAAATCAATGTAATCTTCTAAGCCAGATAAGTCCATCATCGTTTCTATTGTATTTCTAATCGAATTAGAACAGACAGCTATCTTGAAGTCCTTTGACAGCGCAGATAATGCCATCCTATGATTAAACTTAGGTTTGCATAGATTATGAGAGTATTGAATAGTATATTTTTGCTTAAGTAAATTGATTAGTTCATGAAGGCCTTTTGGTAGGCCGACAGCCTTTGTTAGTATTTCTAATTTACTTTTAGTAGGCAGACCGTCAAATGTAGATAAATGTGATTCTCTACTAATATTAAATCCAAAATGCCCTAGAGCCTTATTAAGGGCCTGATAATGCCAGTCTCTCGCATCAATAAGTACTCCATCCATGTCGAATAAGATTGCCTTGATCATAAGAAATAAGCCGCTGCTTGATCAGGGAAATCTGTACATAAATATAGGTCATAATCTTCAGATTGATTCAGCACCTTGATTTCTCTCCAAAAATCAAGGTGATTGTGTCCATGAAGCTCTGGAGATACAAGTGCCATCTTCTGCCAAGATTTTGCTAAATCTTTTATATCAGTAGCCTTTGGGTATTCATTATCAAAACAGTCAATCCAGAGACCATTACAGATATCCTCTAATGATTCAGGATCTTCGTAAATACTTGCTCTTGCGAATTGCTCTAACCCACTTGAAATTCCAGCGATTAGGTCTGGTATGGACATGTCAAATAAAAAGTAATTATCAATTTTGTAATGCTTAAGAATTGTCTTAATTAAGGAGTGAATACCATCGCATTTAATATTTAAAGCAAGTGCTCCTTTCGATTCAATGTCTTTATAAAAGCTAACCAGACTTTCGAAGGTGACTGGCTTTTCAGAATTCTCTATAAAAGGATCATGAGAAATGATTAGTTGTCCATAATTGTTGACCCTTAGATCTGTTTCCAACCCATACCCAAGTTTTAAGGCTTCACGGAGGGCTTCGTTAGAATTGCGTTTTTTAGGATCCCTCCAATACCCTCTGTGAGCTAGTAATTTGCTTTTTGAGTCAATCAAGGTGTAGTTTTCAACCCTATCCCATTGATTATATTTAATCACAATAGTGCCAGCTTATTGTGCCTTAGACTGATTAGTTATTCCGTAAACAGTTAGCCGCTTGTTGCTTTTAAGCAGCTTTTATCATTAGGTTTGAATCAAATGGTTAGATGTTCTGTGATTCTATTAATAGGATTTGTTTTGAGCAAAGTAGTATTTTGGGTCAACCTTGGATCAATGCCTGAGAGGCCTTCGTTTTGATTAGGCTTTGAGTGCAACTAGAAAAAAAATTTGTAAGAACAGGTTTTTTTACTACTGACGCTTTTGAAGAACGAGATTAGTTTAAGAGTAAGGTTTAGTTGGGGTATAGCTAATGGACGCTGATTTTAGAAGAGAAGTCACTATTCGATCATTGTTGAAGTCCAAGGGATACGAGTTTGACGCTGAAAGTCAGTATTGGGTAAGAGAGTGGTCAACGAATGGAGGGCAAGAAACGGTTCTCGAGGTCGCTGTTAAGACAGAGGATGGAGAGTGGAACAAATTGATGATGACGCCTTCAGGGCATGTTTTTTATGCAGAGGCTATCGGAGAAGGGATTAGTTGAGCCATGTTTTTTTAGGCTAGCTAGCTAAAGATAACAAGAAAGAGAAAAGAAATGTTGTAGCAAAAAACGTGTGATTTTTAAGGAATTTCTCAATTATTCACTCTCGTATATTCTGTTCTTACACGTGTTGCAATCACTTGAGATTTTGCTCCGTGAAAACTAGTAAAGGCTTTTACTTAGATTGGGTTGAAGACATAAAAGTTAGTGTGGATAGTTGATCTGAAGTAGTACGTTTTTGCAATACTGTGAGCTAAAAGAGAGCGTTTTTGCCTAATGCTTTTCTGGTTTCTTCGATTATACTTATGCAAGTAGTCGGAGCTCACTTCTCATAGAAATTAGCGCTTGACTTGTGAGGGGCCTAGCGCCCCTATTTTATGCCTTTAGAGTTAGATAGAAACTCACTTCTAGATCTTGTCCAACCATGTCGTTACTACCTCGCTGGGAAGTCCTTACTGAGGATGCCAAAATAATTATTAAGCGGATAGGGATTTCTGCTTTAGTACTTATATTTTCCCTTTGGATTATACGAGCACTTATTCCTTGGGTTTTAGTAGTTTTGGTGGGATACTGGATATTTAAGTGGTTATCCAAGTGACGTTGGCGATAATGCTTCAAAAGGTTGTTAAAACCTGATATAGCATTGAAATATCCTGGGCATTAAGAAATAGCCAACAAACCAACTTCTGCAAAAGTTATTCAGATCTATTTGTCTGGAGTTTTGCCTTAGTAATCATTCATGCTTAGTAGCAAAGACAATCAACTAGAGACCTTGCACTGATTGGGAATGCGGGTTCAAGGCATAACACATTGGTATTGATTGTCCTCAGCACTTGCATTTCATTCAAAACGCTTGAGATTAACAACTCGCTACCGCTGAAGCATAGTGCTCGGAAGGGTTCTCAGGAAGTTGAAGCGTCGAATAATGAAGGCAGCACCCAGATTCGAACTGGGATTATTGTTTATTTAGCGGCAGATCGTAACGTCCTTGTATTTTGTAGTCCCGTTAGGATACCAACCATCCACTTCACGTCTTGTTGTACATCTTGTAGGTTTTTGTTGTTGTTGTTGTTGTTGTCTTAGTCGTTGGTATTCTTGTCTATTTATTAGCCTTTGATGATTTTGTTGATTTTGTTGATATAAAGCTGTACCAATGATTGAGATGGTAATTATTACCGCTAAACCTACAAAAAGTGGAAGAGAAGCCTTTGGAAGTTTTGGTATTTTTAGAAATTGTGGAAGGTCAACACCAGGAGAAGTCAAAAATCTGATTTGAAGTGCAAGCGCTGGAAATAGACTTAGAAACAACCAAATAAAAATAACAAATCCGATTAGTCCATACGCCCCTAATGCCCCTAATAAGGTCCACTAGATTCCATAACAAATCCATCCAATGAAGAAACAGACAAGAGAAGCAATTAGAGCTTTTTTATATTGCTTTTGACTAACGGGACGCTGCAAGGTGCAGGAGTCTTTCAAAAGAGAAATATAAAAACTCGTGAAATTAGAAATATAAGGGAGGAGTGTTTTGAAAATAAAATTACTTAGCTTTGACGCAGATTCTTTTCGAGTCACAATAAATATTTTATTTCACTATCAAGATTACATAGGTTTTCAAAAAAACTTTTCTTGTTAAAAAAAACAATTTCCTTGTTGGTCATTAGTAGATATCATCGGTAAAGACATCAGGTGCTGATTGGGAATGCAGTATCTGGTCACTACAAAGTCGTTCAGTTTGTCCACTGAACTTGCATTCCACTTGCATTCCGTTTTGCATCCTTGAGATTAGCGACCCGTTATAGATGGAGCATAGTGCTGGGAAGGGTTCTCAGGAAGTTGAAGCGTCGAATAATGAAGGCGGCACCCAGATTCGAACTGGGGATAAAGGATTTGCAATCCTCTGCCTTACCACTTGGCCATGCCGCCATTTCGGAAGATGAACTTCCATCAGCGGATCGTATCAGCAGCACCTCTCAATCGCTTTTGGTTTTGTCCAATGGACATGGTGAGGACCTTATTGCGCTTCGAATCTTGACCGCTCTTTACAAGTTGAGGCCTGAAGTCTCATATGAAGTCATGCCACTGGTTGGAGAGGGAAAAATATTTGTTAGTGCAATCTCAGAAGGTTGGGTTAGGCAGATTGGACCTTCTACTTATTTGCCAAGTGGGGGCTTTAGCAATCAAAGTTTTCAAGGGCTTTTAGCAGATCTTTCCAGTGGGCTTCTTGGCACGAGCTTGATTCAATGGTTGCTAGTACGTAAGGCGGCTAAGCAAGGAAGGAAAATTCTTGTAGTAGGAGATTTCTTCCCTCTTATTTATGCTTGGAGCAGTTGCGCTGATTATGGATTTATAGGGACTCCAAAGAGCGATTACACCTGGTGTAGTGGTCCTGGTAAAGCTTTAAGTGATTATTACCACTGTCTGAAAAAGAGTGAATGGGATCCATGGGAATGGACATTGATGAAATCGTCTAGGTGTTGTTTCGTAGCTGTTCGAGACAGTCTTACTGCACGTGGTTTGAGGCGTCATGGAGTGGATGCTCAAGCTCCGGGTAATCCGATGATGGATGACTTGTCCAGAATTCCTGTACCGTCAGCTTTAAAAAATTATCGCCGTTTGCTACTTCTTTGTGGAAGTCGAATGCCAGAGGCTGGCGAGAATTTCAAGCGTTTGCTTCATGCGAGTGAGTTATTGCAGAGTCAAACCCCTTTGGCTTTTCTTGTTGCGCTGGGTTCAGAACCAGCGTTGGAGCTTCTTGAAACTCAATTAAGAGCGCGGGGATATTGCTTATGTCAACTTTCATATGAAGACATCAATGCACAGGTTTGCTTCCAGAAAAATGGAAATCTTGTCTTCTTGGGAAAAGGCCAATTTTCACGATGGGCATCCTGGACAGAAGTGGGAATAGCTAATGCAGGAACTGCGACTGAGCAACTTGTAGGTTTGGGAATACCAGCACTTTCTCTTCCAGGCTCGGGACCTCAATTTAAGAAAGGTTTTGCTGTGCGCCAAAGTCGTTTGCTTGGAGGAGCAGTAACTCCATGCGAGACCTCTAATGAATTTGTGGAAAAATTGGGATTCCTATTGTCAAATGATTCTTTCCGAAATTTTCAAGGGTTTCTAGGCTCCAGGCGAATGGGTTCAACTGGCGGAAGCGTTGCTTTGGCAAAACTTGTATCAGAACTTTTGTTGGATCATGAGGAGAGATGTTAGTAATTTCGCTATCTAGATTGATAACTTGATATAAATAGCTTTATTCTCATGGCATCCATAGAAGATCATGAATATTTAAAAATCTGTGCTCAGTTGGCTACATGTCTAAGTATCAGTCTTGCTTCTGCGCGTAAGAAAGTTGAGTTCGTTGCAGCGAAAGAAGGGGTTAAGGATCTACCCTCTCGGAGGTCAATTGCAGAACGGCTTCTTCAAAAGGCTCTTTCTCAGAAGGCGTCTGATGAAGGTTGGAAGGCGGCTGAATTTGATCAATTGTTAGAGGCTTTAGCTGAAGACGATAACTTCATGGTTGAGGATTGACCTCTTGATTGGACTTAGTGTTCAAAAACATGGGTGAACTTTAATATGTCTAATTCTGATAGTATTGGTATACATTTAAAGCAGCTATTAGCAAGTGCTAATCGATCTTCTCGCTTGAGCATCATTTTAAGCTGGTTTCTTGCTTCAATAAGAAAGCGCACATCATTTGCTGCATAAACTAATTGTTTTTCGCTGAGTTCCTCTACTCGGCCCCAATCGCTACATTGCGATTGTTTATCTAGTTCTACACCAATTAATTCCATTATTAGCTCCTTCAGACCATGACGAGGAGTATATGTGCGCGCTATTTTGCTTGCAACTTTAGTGCAGAAGATGGGATTTACTGCGATCCCAAGACCACTAGCTAGGGCTGCTACATCAAAACGAGCAAAATGAAAAATTTTTTCTATTGAAGGATTCTCCATTACTGCCTGCAACTTTGGCGCTTTGTTTTGTCCAATAGCAATTCTCACGCAAGCAACATTGTCATTCTCATCACAAATTTGTACTAGGCAAAGACGATCTCGACCATGAATGAGCCCCATGGCTTCTGTGTCTACAGCGATTAATGAGGTTTTGGAAAAGAGCGCAACCCATTCATCGTTGAGGTCTTCATTAAAGACTGCGAAGTTTTTTGGGATAGTTGTGTCCTTGTTCATAGAGCATAAAGAGGGCTGCTACTGCAGAGCCTCTTAATTAGAGAACTACTGCAATTTTTTGGATGATTGTGATTACTTGGATATTATCTAGCTTTGAATATCTCATCGACATTTTTTGCTTTGAGTTTTGATCTAGACAATTTCTCTTAAAGCTGAATTGGCAAACCTTTCAATAAGGTCAGATTTTTTGTAGCTTTAAAAAGTCTTGAAAAAATGGCAACAATCGCATCCTCATCAATTTTGAAAAGATGTCATCAGTACTTCTGCTAACCATTCTGCTCGCTATTGGATTGGTTTTTTTCCTGCGTGCAGCTAGCAAGGACCGCACCACGGTTTTAGATATTCATTCACCATTGCCTCCCTTGGATGTCCTTGACGGGATAAGTTCTTGGCTCGAAGAAAGAGGCTGGAAAGGAGATGGTGGAGATGCGGACAGACAAGTCCTTCGATTCTCAGGGAGTGTTGCTTCAAGCAAGCCTCTTGCGATTTTGTTGATTTGTTTAGGAGGCCTTGGTTCTGGGTGCTTGGGTTTGGTACTCAGACAGTTATATCCAACTATTGGCTGGTGGCCTTTGCTTTTGGCTTTATTAGGAGGGCCATTAGCAGGATTTGTATATAGAAGAAGAGCTGCTCGAATTGAAACGTTAGAGCTTCGGCTGATTAGTTCTGCTCAAGTAAATGGAAGCACGCTTCGTTTAAGGGCACATCGAGATGAATTAATTGCTATGGAGCAAGAATTAGCGAAAAGTCTTCAATTATCAAGTGATGGATCACTTCTTTCGTCACCGATTTGAAAAAAATGTATTTGGGACGCTTCATTTTTAGGATGATTGCAAGTTTGGTTGTAGCTTCTACAAACTTTCTGTCAATTTTTGGAATCATTGCATTCGCTGAAGAAGCATTATTGATTGATTCAGATTTTCTAACTGGGAAAAAAGTTCATTTAAAAAGTTTTTGGTTAGGGACAGATTCGTTGCCGAAAGATACTGAGATTTTGGTATTAGCTGGGCATGCTGATTCTCAGGGTCTTCCGGGAGCAGGAACTTCTGGAGAAGCAGTTGATTTACAGGGTGCTAGGCCTATGGATCCAAAGATTAGTGATGAGCTTTTTTGGAATATGAAAATTAGAGATGCTGTAGTGGAGCTTGGCCTTCAAAAAGGCTTGAACATTGTTTCCTATGACCCTGAAAGTCGCAATATTGTTGATGGGAATGATCCGAAAACAAATTGGTCAGTTGGGGCTAGTCATGTCAGAAGAGGAGGTTATGCATTTGAGATTCATTTTGATTCTTATGGAGAATATGGATTTGGATCAGGGCTGATACCTGCACTTTCCAAAAATTTAAATATGTTGGATGAAAGTTTGGCAAGATCTTTTGGGCGTTATCCACTTTTCTTTCGTGGAGGCCTTGGAGCTCCTCGAAGAGGAATCAGGATTCTTGAAATTGGTAAGTTAGAAGGGAAGCTCGAAAAGAAACTTCGAAACTCTTCTTCAAGGGGTAAGACTATTCATGCAATTGCCTTACGCATAGTTCAATCTTTGAATGATGGCTTGAAAGGAGATATGGCTTTTAATCCACAGCCTGATGAGGTTGACACTTCCTCTCAAGAGATTGATCAGATAACCATTCCTGTGGTTGAGTAAAAAGATTAGTTAGTAACTCTTCTCTAGAACCAGAAGGTGCTTTGTAGCCGTATTCCCATCTTGCTAGAGGTGGTAAAGACATAAGGATAGATTCAGTTCTCCCATTTGTTTGAAGTCCAAAGATTGTTCCTCTATCCCAAACAAGATTAAATTCAACATATCTACCTCGACGGTAAAGCTGAAAATCTCTTTCTCTCTTGTCATAGATTTGGTTTTGGCGTTTTTCTATTATTGGGACATACGAAGGTAAGAAGGCTTCACCGCAGGATTTTGCCAACATAAAAAGCTCATCCCAACTTTTGGTTCTTGGGCCGATTTCTTGAGAGATTTTTGAGGCTATACCTTGAGGATTTTGCCCTTTGTAAATCATTCCTGAGCCATCTTGATAATCGTAAAAAATACCTCCAATTCCACGAGTTTCGTTTCGGTGCTTTAAGAAAAAGTATTCGTCGCACCAAGGTTTAAACACATTGTGAAGTTCTGGACTAATTGAATCGCAAGCCTTTTTATGAACTCTATGAAAGTGGCGTGCATCTTCTAAGTATGGATAAAAAGGAGTAAGGTCAGCGCCTCCTCCAAACCA
Source organism: Prochlorococcus sp. AG-463-P14 (assembly GCA_003209275.1). GTDB lineage: Bacteria > Cyanobacteriota > Cyanobacteriia > PCC-6307 > Cyanobiaceae > AG-463-P14. The sequence goes on along the minus strand of QCRX01000011.1, from coordinate 9,785 downwards.
CCACACAGGCCCGGCTTCGAAATAACGATAATTTAAATGTACTGTTGGTAGATATGGATTTCGCGGATGAAGGACCATAGATGTTCCCGTTGCAAACCATGGATGCCCTTTAGCTTCTGGCCTTTGATTAATTATTGATGGAGGCAATGAATCGCCGTGGACTTCTGAAAAGTTAACTCCTCCTTGTTCAAAGACCCTTCCTTCTTGCATTACTCTCGATCTTCCTCCTCCGCCTTCAGGACGTTCCCAACTTTCCTCCTGAAAGCGTCCTTCTCCATCAAGATCTTCAAGCCCAGCACAAATCTCATCTTGGAGATTGAGAACTAGCGCTTTAGCTTTCTCGCGAGACCCAGCAGGAGGTAATGAATAATCTTCGCTCTTTAGACCTTGAAGGCTGTTGTTATTAGCTGCAGTGCCGGTAGCAGCTCCTTTTAGTTTTTTAATAAAGGAACGCAACATTGAGAATTTTGGGGTGGATGGTTTGTTGATTGCTTGTAACTTGTCAGTTCAAGAAGAGAATGTTCTGTTCTTTTGAGCCTACGTCACAAGATTCAAGTTCTAATATCTATTTGTTCTCAGGTAAATGCATGACTTCTGCTGAGCAGGCACAGATAGTTCTTGATCAGCTAAAAGACTCTGGAAGTGGGCGATCGGTTGTTGAGCTTGGCTGGCTTGATCAGATAAGAGTTGATCCTCCTAAAGCAATTGTGCGTTTGAATTTGCCTGATTTTGCTTTGAGTCAAAGGGATCGATTGGTCCAGGAAATTCGTTCTTCCTTGACGGAATTTGACGACATCACTGAAGTACAGATAGAGATTGGCAACCCTTCTCCAAGCCAAGGAGCGATAGGTCAAGCTGGTCATGGACAAGCGCCTTCCTTGCAGGAAATTCCTGGTGTTAAGAAAGTAATAGCTGTAAGCAGTGGCAAAGGCGGCGTAGGTAAGAGCACTGTGGCAGTAAACCTGGCTTGTGCACTTGCAAAGAATGGCTTGAAGGTTGGGTTGCTTGATGCAGATATTTATGGTCCTAATACTCCAACGATGCTTGGAGTCGCTGATAGAACTCCTGAGGTACAAGGGAGTGGAGCTGAGCAAAAAATTATTCCAATAGAAAGTTGTGGAGTAGGGATGGTGTCAATGGGACTGTTGATTGATGAGCATCAACCAGTTATTTGGCGAGGCCCAATGTTGAATGGAATTATTCGCCAATTTCTTTATCAAGCTTGTTGGGATGATCGCGATATTTTGGTAGTTGATCTTCCCCCTGGTACAGGCGACGCTCAGCTTTCTCTGGCTCAATCAGTTCCTATGGCTGGGGTTCTAATAGTGACTACTCCTCAAAAGGTTTCATTACAAGATGCTCGAAGAGGGTTGGCGATGTTTAAGCAAATGGGAGTTCCTTTGCTGGGAGTTGTTGAGAATATGACTGCTTTTGTTCCTCCTGATCAGCCTGAAAAAAGTTATGAATTGTTTGGCTCGGGAGGGGGGAAGCAATTGGCTATGGAAAATGATTTGCCTCTGATAGCACAAGTCCCTATGGAAATGCCTCTTCAGGAAGGTGGAAATGTAGGCGAACCAATTGTGCATAGTCGTCCAGACTCGCTTAGTTCAAAAGTTTTTCGTGAATTAGCAAAGAAAGTTTTGGAGTTAGTTGGTTAGTTAACCCTGCAATGTTTTCTAATTTGGATATAACGCGTAATGGAAATCTCTTTCGAAGAGCTTCTCGCTTAAGAAAGAAATGGAAGGATTTCGAACTTATTCTTTGGGGAATTCCTACTTTATTAGTTTTTTTTGCTGGGATTTTAATTGCTAGTACTCAGCGTCAAGCAAATTATGCAGATTGGTATAACCACTGGATAACGGCTGCTATAGGAATCGTCATGGCTTTAGGACTTGCTCAGTTTCCCTTGGAAAGGATTAAACCCTTTTTACCGCTTCTTTATGGAATAACTGTCATTAGTCTTTTGGCAGTTCGACTCGTTGGTACAACAGCTTTAGGTGCTCAGAGGTGGCTAAGTATTGGAGGTATTAATATCCAACCTTCGGAGTTTGCAAAATTGACGATAATTCTTGTACTCGCATCAGTACTTGAGAAGCATAGGATCCTTCATCCCCGAGATCTAATAAAGCCTTTAGCTGTTATTTTCCTTCCTTGGGCATTGGTATTTATTCAACCTGACTTAGGAACTTCATTGGTATTTACACCAATACTTTTGATAATGCTTTATTGGTCTGGTATGCCTCTTGAATGGGGGCTTTTGACAGTATCAGCAATAGTTACTTCGATTTTGGTTGGAGTCGCTTCTTGGAGTCTTTTCCTTTGGATCCCAATGACTGGTCTCTTGGCGTATCGATCTTTGCCATATAAACGGCTTGCAGCATTTATCACAATGTTTCTTCAGTCTTTAATGGCATGGATCACTCCTTGGTTATGGCTTTATGGACTAAAGGAGTATCAACGCGATCGATTGGTTTTATTTTTGGACCCTTTAAAGGATCCATTGGGCGGTGGATATCATTTACTTCAGAGCACAGTAGGGATTGGTTCAGGAGGTTTATTGGGGACTGGTTTGCTTCAGGGTCAGCTCACTAAGCTTCGTTTTATTCCTGAGCAACATACCGATTTTATTTTTAGTGCCTTAGGAGAAGAAATGGGCTTCATAGGAACGACGATTGTATTGACAGGATTTTTATTGTTAATTATTCGGCTTTTAGCGGTAGCGAAAAAAGCTCATACTGATTTTGAGTCTCTTTTTGTGATTGGTGTATGCACGATGCTGATGTTTCAAGTAGTTGTGAATATCTTTATGACTATTGGCCTTGGGCCTGTAACAGGAATCCCTTTGCCCTTTATGAGTTATGGACGCTCAGCATTGCTTGTGAATTTTCTTGCCCTTGGTCTTTGTATATCTGTTGCAAGACGAGGTCATGACTTGATTCGAAATTGGTGAATCACACTATTTCTTTAAGCGCAATTAAAAAGCGCATGGCAGAAGGCTTGCCAATTGGAAGGCTTGATGAAACTACTGTGCGACGACTTTGGTGGGCTGCTCTTGATACTTTGCAGGAAGATATCTTGGCTCACATTGATTTGAATATGGGGATTTGGCTTGCATCTCCATTACCGGCTCTTTATGAATCAAGTCTTCTGAAGCGACTTAGAGGCTGGGTGTGGGCTCCTGAAGAATTTTCACAATTCCAATATCCAAATACATTTTTATTGCCACCTAGTCGTCATAGGTCAATAAATGAAACCAATGCTTCTGGGGAATTTTCATATCAACACCTTCGTCTTCTAAAGGAGGATGGTCATGACCCCTTGCTAATAATAATTACTCCAGAAGTTCAAGTTGCACTTGCCTTGCAAGGCGAGTCAGGTCATAGAAGTTTGATTCTTCGTAGTGATCCTGAGACATTAGGAGATGTATTAAAGATGCTTGATTTGAGACTTGAGCATGAAGACCCTTTTCAGGCTATGGAGTTGAGAAAAGCATTAGCGAATTTAGGTCAGTTGCAAAGTCAAGATGGTTTTGAAGAGACATTTTGGCCTCTTTTGTCAGAAAGATTGGCTGGGATGCCTCCTAGCCTGACCTTTCAGGCAATTGCTGACCCAAAGCCTTCTAACAATACTTACAACGAGTCAGCTGGTGAAATTACTCTTCTTGAGGCATTGGCTCATGAAGTTAGAACGCCTCTCGCAACGATTCGTACTCTTATTCGTTCGCTTTTGAAACGTAAAGATTTGGCTGAATTAGTAATTACTCGTCTTCAGCAGATTGATTCGGAGTGTACTGAGCAAATTGATAGATTTGGCTTGATTTTTAATGCTGCAGAACTTCAGAGGGAAAAGCCAAAGAATTCTCCACTTGCGAGTACAGATCTAGGAAGAATGTTGGAAATGCTGAGACCAGTCTGGAGTTTTCAATTAGAACGCAGAGGAATCAAGCTTCACTTAGATATAACTCCTGACTTGCCCAAGGTTCTCAGTGATCCAGAAAAACTGGAATTGATGTTGGGTGGTCTTATAGATAGAAATAGTAGAAGTCTTAAGCCAGGTGGAACTCTTGTGATGGAATTGCGTCCTGCAGGACAAAGGCTAAAACTTCAGATTTTGAGTAAAGCAGCTAAGTCACAAAAAGGTCAGCCTTTCTGGATTAAACCAAGTTCTGATCTTGGACCTGTTTTGAGTTGGGACCCGAGTACAGGAAGCTTACAGCTCACTCAAGCTGCTACACAGCAGTTGTTGGCAAGTCTTGGAGGCAGATTGATTCGTCGCAGGGATAGTGGTTTGACAGTTTTCTTCCCAATATCTGAGGAGAAAATTTGATGTTTTGAGAATGCACAATGTTGACGGGTGTGAAGGTTGTGCTCCTTAAATGTCATAGGGCACAAAACCTAGTGCTAATTTCAACTTGTAACGGCATGCCGATTTTCGAGAATAGTCATGACTGAACAGGCCCTCACAGGTACTCTCCCCCAAAGCATCGCCAGCACCGGTGGTCTTCTTAATTCTGCTGAAACAGAGGAGAAATACGCAATCACCTGGAGTAGTACCAAGCAGCAAGCTTTTGAATTGCCTACTGGAGGTGCTGCGCTCATGAATGAGGGTGACAACCTTATGTACTTTGCTCGTAAAGAGCAGTGCTTAGCTCTTGGAACTCAATTAAGAACCTTCAAGCCAAGGATTGATAACTACAAGATCTACCGCATTTTCCCTGGCGGAGATACAGAGTTTCTTCATCCAAAGGATGGCGTATTCCCTGAGAAAGTGAACGAAGGACGTCCTTTGGCAAATCACACTCCAAGACGTATAGGGGAAAATCCAAATCCAGCAAGTCTTAAGTTCAGCGGTAAAGAAACCTTCGAGTAGTCCAGAACTCCTCAAGAACTTCTCAGTTATCTCTAACATCACGGCTTTGCCTGCGATGATTGGCACATGCTCATTTCTGATCGTGCGTCATTTTTAAAGGCAGCTGCGAAAGGTGCCAATTACATTCCACTGGCTCAAAGTTGGCCCGCAGATTTGGAGACGCCTCTTACAACCTGGTTAAAGGTTGGACATGGGAGGCCTCCTGGTGTTCTCCTTGAGTCGGTTGAAGGAGGCGAAACTATTGGTAGATGGAGTGTTGTGGCTTCTAATCCCCTTTGGACAGCTACAGCGCGTGGGGACCACTTAATACGAAATTGGCGCGATGGCAGGTGTGATGAATTTAAAGGGAATCCTTTTGATGGTCTTAGAAGTTGGTTAGAGCCTTATAGGCTTGCTTCTTTATCTGGCATCCCCCCATTAGGGCAGCTTTTTGGTATTTGGGCTTTTGAGTTGATTAATTGGATAGAACCCACTGTTCCAGTTCATACGCGGACAGATCATGATCCGCCAGATGGTGTCTGGATGTTAATGGACAGCATTCTGATTTTTGATCAAGTAAAACGTCTTATTACTGCTGTCAGCTATGGAGACCTAACTACTGGTCAATTGCCTGAAATGGCTTATGAAAATGCTTCTGAGCGCATAAAGGATCTTGAAAAATTAATGTCTGCTCAGTTGCCTTCTCTTAATCCTTTGGGATGGAATCAAAAAGACCATGGTTCAGTCAAAACTCAAAGCAATTGTGTTCAATCTGAATTTGAGAATGCAGTGAAATGTGCGAAGGAACATATTGCTGCAGGAGATGTTTTTCAACTTGTTCTGAGTCAGCGATTGCAGGCAAAAGTAGACAAGCAACCTTTTGATTTGTATCGGAGTTTGCGTATGGTGAATCCTTCTCCATATATGGCTTATTTTGACTTTGGAGATTGGCAATTGATTGGTTCAAGTCCTGAAGTAATGGTTAAGGCTGAACCTGTAAAAGATGAGAATTTGATTCGTGCAAGTCTTAGGCCCATTGCAGGTACAAGACCTAGAGGGATCAACTCTAAGGAAGATTTACAATTAGAAGCTGAGCTTTTGGCTGATCCCAAGGAGCTTGCGGAGCACGTGATGCTTGTTGATCTAGGTCGTAATGATCTTGGTCGTGTTTGCAAACCAGGTAGTGTTTCTGTAAAGGAGTTAATGGTTATTGAAAAGTATTCACACGTGATGCATATCGTCAGTGAAGTTGAGGGACTTCTTTCTGAAAATATGGATGTATGGGATTTATTAATGGCTTCATTCCCTGCAGGCACTGTTAGTGGTGCACCCAAGATTAGAGCAATGCAACTTATTAATCAGCTCGAAAGAGAAAGTAGAGGACCTTACTCTGGAGTTTATGGCTCGGTAGATTTGACTGGGGCATTAAATACTGCAATTACAATTAGAAGTATGGTTGTGAGTAAGCACCCAAAAGGAGGTTTACTTGTTGAGGTTCAAGCAGGAGCAGGAGTAGTCGCAGATTCCTCCCCGGTCACTGAGTATGAAGAAACTTTGAATAAGGCAAAAGGAATGCTTTCGGCTCTTGCCTGCCTGCAATCAACAAGCTCATGAATTCTGAGCTTTTATTGAAGGGTTTTGAGGTAGAACTTTTTACCGGTCGATTGGATGGGGAACATGTCGGAATTGCTGCAACCGTTGCACAAGATCTCCCGGAATTTGTCAAAGAACCTGATAACCGAAATCTTGAATATATAACTCTTCCCGAGACTCAGTACTCTCCTTTGAAGGAGGCACTCCTAATGCCTAGGAGGACCTTGCGCAACTGGCTATCTCTTAGAGATTTAACTCTTTTACCTGGTAGTACATTAAGTCTTGGCGATAGTAAACAATTTTTTCGTTCTGATCAAAGTAATGCTTATCATGATTTTATTGAAAAAACCTATGGATCTAGAGTAGTTACAGCAAGTATTCATATCAATTTAGGGATAGAAGATCCATCTCTTCTCTTTGCAGCATTGCGGTTGATTCGTTGTGAAGCGGCTTTATTCCTGGCCTTAAGTGCAAGCTCTCCATTCCTAGATGGAGCTTCTACAGGTGCTCATTCCCAGCGATGGCTTCAATTCCCTTTAACTCCCGAGAAGGTCCCTTTTTTCCTGGATCATTCTCATTATGTGAAATGGGTAGAAACTCAACTTGCATCTGGTGCCATGCTTAATGAAAGGCATCTGTGGACGTCTGTTAGGCCTAATGGCAATCGCAGACCTTATCTGGTGAATCGTCTTGAGCTTCGTATTTGTGATCTAATTACTGATTGCGATTTGCTTTTAGCCGTAACTTCTCTTTTGGAATTGAGAGTATTGAGAATTGCAAGAAACCTCAAAGAAGTTGATCCGCTAAAAGTTAGTCGACTTACTCCTAATGAACTTTCAAATTTAAGTGATTTGAATGATATTGCTTCAGCTAAAAGTAGCTTGGATGCTACTTTGCATCATTGGAAGGATGGCAACCCCATAGTGTGTAGGGATTGGATATCGGAATTGCTTGAAGAAGTAAAACCTTTAGCTGTAGAACTAGGTATGTTAAAGAATCTTGCTCGAATAGATGATGTTTTGAATAAGGGTAATCAGGCAATGCAATGGCGGCAGTCCCATGCAGAAGGTCAATCTGTTAAGAGCATCGTTCGAAGAAGTATTGCTCAGATGGAAGTACAGGAAAGAAATATTAGTGAGGCCGAGGCCCTTCAGGGATGAGCATGGCTAATCCAAAGTCCTTTAACGCGCCGATGAAGCACTCACCCGCTCAACTTGAGAAGTCTCATCAAGAACGATCTTTGGTGGGGGATCATGACGCAGGTCGTCTTCTTCAGCATCGTTTGGCATTGGTTGAAGACTTATGGCAAACAGTTTTGCGAAGTGAATGTCCACCTCAGCAAACAAAGAGATTGCTTCGTCTTAAGAAACTTAGTGATCCAATTTCTCTTGATGGCAAAGATCAGAACAGTACGAGTTTAGAAATAGTCGTTTTAATTAAAGAGATGGATCTGGCTGAAGCAATTTCTGCGGCACGTGCATTTTCTCTTTATTTTCAATTAGTGAATATTCTTGAGCAGCGAATTGAAGAAGATAGTTATTTGGCAAGCATCTCTAGGAGTATTCAGTCTGATATTGATGATGAATTTATAGACCCTTTTGCTCCTCCACTTGCAAGTCAGACAGCGCCAGCAACATTTAGAGAGCTTTTTGAACGTTTGCGACGCCTAAATGTTCCTCCAGCACAATTGGAATCTTTATTACAAGAGATGGATATTCGCTTGGTATTTACTGCTCACCCCACTGAGATTGTTCGACACACTGTTCGCCATAAACAGAGAAAAGTTGCGACTCTTTTGCAATTACTGCAGTCAGAATCTACTGTATCTGAGGCGGAGAAAGGTAGTCTAAGACTTCAGCTTGAAGAAGAAATAAGACTTTGGTGGCGAACTGATGAGCTCCATCAATTCAAGCCTTCTGTATTAGATGAAGTTGATTATGCACTTCATTATTTTCAACAGGTTTTGTTTGATGCAATGCCGCAATTACGTCGTCGGATTTCATCAGCATTGGCAGAAAGTTATCCAGATGTACAAATTCCTCCAGAGGCTTTTTGTACTTTTGGTTCTTGGGTTGGTTCAGATCGAGACGGTAATCCTTCTGTAACCCCTGAGATTACTTGGAGAACAGCATGTTATCAACGTCAGTTGATGTTAGAGAGATATATAAGTGCAGTTCAAAGCTTAAGAGATCAGTTAAGTATCTCTATGCAATGGAGTCAGGTGAGTGCACCTCTTCTTGAGTCTTTAGAAATGGATAGACTTCGGTTCCCAGATGTTTATGAGGAAAGAGCTGCACGGTATCGATTAGAGCCTTATCGGTTAAAGCTAAGTTATACACTTGAGCGCTTAAGACTTACTCAAGCAAGAAATCAGCAACTAGCTGAAGCTGGCTGGAAAACTTCTCTTGAGGGCATCCATTCAGAAAAGCTTTCTCGTAATTCTAGCGAGGCACTTCATTACGGATCTATTGCAGAATTCCGTGGTGATTTAGAACTTATTAGGAATAGTTTGGTTAGTACAAATCTTAGTTGTGAACCACTTGATACTCTTCTAACTCAAGTACACATATTTGGATTTTCATTGGCAAGTCTTGATATTCGTCAAGAAAGTACAAGGCATAGTGATGCACTTGATGAACTTACTAAATATTTGAGTCTCCCTAAAGCCTATGGAGAAATGGAAGAGGATGAGCGAGTTGATTGGTTAATGAAGGAATTGGATACTCGCAGACCGCTTATCCCTGCTTCGGTTGTTTGGTCAAAAGTTACCTCAGAGACTATCGATGTATTTGGCATGTTGAATCGATTACAAGAGGAATTTGGAAGTCGTATTTGTCGAACATATGTAATTTCTATGAGTCATACAGTTTCCGATCTTCTTGAGGTACTTTTGTTAGCTAAAGAAGCAGGGCTTGTTGATCCTGCTGCCTGTAATTCTGATCTTTTAGTTGTTCCTTTATTTGAAACAGTTGAGGACTTACAAAGAGCTCCTTCAGTAATGGAGCAACTTTTCCAAGCCAAGATCTATCGAAACTTATTGCCAAAAGTTGGCGAGCATCTTCAACCTCTGCAGGAACTAATGCTTGGTTATTCTGATAGCAATAAAGATTCTGGATTTCTTTCTAGTAATTGGGAGATTCATCAGGCTCAGATTGCTCTTCAAGATTTAGCAAGTAGTCAAGGAGTTGCACTTCGTTTATTTCATGGTCGTGGTGGATCTGTAGGCAGAGGTGGGGGGCCTGCATATCAAGCAATTCTTGCTCAGCCGAGTGGCACTCTTCAAGGAAGAATAAAAATTACTGAACAAGGAGAGGTTTTAGCTTCTAAATACAGTCTCCCTGAAC
>QCRX01000010.1 GCA_003209275.1 Prochlorococcus sp. AG-463-P14 | reverse complement strand
TTGGTTAACTAAAGTTCAAAAAGAAGATTTCTCTCTCAACCTAAAAGGGCCAACATCCTATCAAGTATTTAATTTCGACAAAGATAATTTTCCCAATGAAACTAATAAGTTAGGGATCTATCTTGGCGACTATTACCATCATCATAATGAAGTAAAGCACATAAAAAATGTAAGCAGAAAAATTGAGCAACTATTAACAAGCATAAATGAGAATGAATGCAAAAGCTTGGTTAAGCAAGAAAAATTATTTAAAGGAATAGATGAAATAAAATCATTAAAGGATAAAGCAGACCAGTTAATCTCCACAGCTTATCCTAAAAAAGCACAAATCGAAGAAGCACAAAAGTTATATCAGAAGATCAAGAAGCTACGCAGATCCAAAGAAATAATCAAAGAAAGAATATGTCATCATCAAAAAAGAATAAGGGCAATACAAAACAGTGAGGTATTTTTAGAATTACTTATGAAAAATACACAAGAAGACCAAAACAAAACATTGCGTCTTCTACAGGAACTAAGACAAGAAGTTGAAGATTTTTTTACCTCGCCTGATTCAAGCAAAAAGATTCAAAGAATAAGGAAGACTGAACTTTCGAAGCCATTGGAGGTAATCACTCCAAGTGGTTTAGTAATCCAAGTTGGTCGTAATCACCGACAGAACGACTGGATAAGCATCAAAAAGGCTCGGAGCGGTGACCTTTGGTTCCACGCTCAAGAATGCCCTGGAAGCCACGTTGTCCTTAAAGCCTCTGCGGGGACAGCAGAGGCTTTGGACCTCCAAATAGCTGCAGACTTAGCTTCATTCTTTAGCAGAGCGAAAGGAAACAATCGAGTACCAGTTGTGGCAGCTCCCACAGAACAAATCAAAAGAGTTCAAGGAGCAAATCCAGGGACCGTTACTCATCGTGGTGGGAAAGTATTTTGGGGAGAGCCTGAAAGAGGTCAGGAATACGTACGTCAATCAAATTGATTTCACCAATTAGCCCATAGGTGCCATTGGATTGAAACAATGGGTTTCTTCAGTGGCTAAGAGAGGATTGCTTGACTGAAACTGACCATGAAGCTCTCAAGAGCTTTCCTCGTAAGTTTCCAATGACCTATCATCTAAGGCCAAATGGATGTATTTAATCAATGGATTTCCTTCTTGGTACACATGAATTCCTTGGGAATCATAGTTTTGCCGAGTTTCTAGTTGGTTATATCTTTGGAGCAGCACTCATTATTGGAGCTCCAACAGTATTTCTCCTTCTAGCCTTTATTAGTGCAGTAATGAACACCAAAGGGAAGATGGGAGGATACAGAGAATACGAGACTTATGGAGAATCTTCTTTAAATAATTGCCCTCCATTCATTCTTCCTGATCCAACCACTTCAAAGAGAATCTAAAGGTTTACATAAAAAGCAATAAGCTATATCAATAACGCGTAGGCATTTAAATAAGCAACGACTAGAGCACACAAGTCTTAAAACATATTCAAATATAAAGCATAAGAATATTATTTAAATTACGAAATAGCACAATAAAAATAGGCCTTATATTGTAATTAGAATAAGGCCTATGCTTCTTAGTTTATAAATAAACTTATGACATTTCTAGCGATGCTAATTCTGCCAAGAGTTAACTTTAATTTCGCTCAACACCTGACTAAAGAGTCAGAACAGCTGTTTTTACGCCCAACAACTCTTAATCTAAAAAGAGCAAGGCGATTTCTCTCCTGAATAGTCCACAAAAACAAGAACCGGTTCTTTCAATTCCAAAGTCAATTCAAACTGGAAGTGAGGCCAAAGACGATATGCCCCTCAATGATGTTGAAATGCCTTTGGTTGGACATCTTGAGGAGCTCAGGGAAAGGGTGCTTCATAGCTTTATTGCCATTGTTATAGCCGCAGGAACAAGCCTCATATTTGTAAAGCCTCTAGTTCAACTTTTAGAAAAGCCTGCTGGTTCTATTCGTTTCCTTCAAGTAGCACCAGGCGAATTTCTATTTGTATCGATAAAAGTTGCTGGTTATGCAGGGCTTATAGCAGCACTCCCGTACATCCTTTATCAAGGGCTTGCCTTTATTTTACCGGGTCTTACTCAAAGAGAAAAGCGCCTAATTGCTCCTGCAGTTGCAGGATCAGCTGTTTTATTTTTGATAGGCCTGATATTTGCTTGGTGGACATTAATACCTGCGGCCTTGGGCTTTTTGATTAGTTATGGAGCAGACGTAGTAGAACCGCTTTGGTCTATAGAAAAATACTTAGATTTTGTTCTTGTCTTAATGCTTGCAACTGGCCTAGCTTTTCAAGTTCCTGTGCTTCAGCTTCTGCTAGGTGTTTTAGGACTAGTGCAATGGAAAAGAATGCTATCTGCATGGCGCTGGGTAGTAATGGCAGCTGCTTTAGCCGGCGCTGTACTCACGCCTTCAACTGATCCAATCACAATGTCTCTTCTTGCCACAGCCATAACTGCTTTGTTTTTATTAGGTGTAGGACTAGTTGCTCTTACTGATCATTTCGGACAATAAATTCTTTCAATCTCTCGTCAGCATCTAAATGCAAAGCAACAGCTCTTCCTAATTTTGGTTTTTGTGATGTAGTCCACAACCATTCCCTCACCAAAGAAGCAAGACCTAACCGATTAATTACCTCAAGGACTTCATTTAAATGCTTGCGATAGTCATCTTCATCCATAGGGAAAGACTGTTGCTCCAAATAAGCCCACATGATCTGTAAATAAAGGCGATTATTTCTAAAAACCAATTGCAGGTCATAGGTCCAGATCCAACGACTTCTAATGCAATCAATCACTTCATCTACGCTCAAAGGGGAAGAAAAGTCTGAAAAATCTCGAGAAGGCACAAGAAAAGATTCAAAAACATTAGAAGAGCCAGTCCTTGCAAAGTCAGCGAGGACCTCCAGAGTCCATAATGGTCAGCGTTGTGAACTGTCTGAACATCCGTCGTGACACAAATGACTTCTGGAGATGTGCCCTCAATGGGTCGAAGGCAGTTCATGAACCTGCTTACTTTTGGAACGGCTACAGGAGTTGCACTAGGTGCCCTTTATCCAGTTGCGAATTATTTCATGCCTCTCAGGGCTGGTGGAGGTGGGGGTGGCACATCAGCCAAAGATGAACTTGGAAATCCTGTTACAGCTAGTGGATGGCTTTCAAAACATCCGAGTGGAGACCGAAGTCTTGTGCAAGGATTAAAAGGAGATCCAACTTATTTAATAGTTGAAGGATCAGATGCTATTGGCAATTTTGGTATTAATGCAATATGTACTCATCTTGGATGCGTAGTGCCTTGGAATAATGGGGCCAACAAATTCATATGTCCTTGCCATGGCAGCCAATATGACGCTAATGGAAAGGTTGTAAGAGGACCTGCTCCACTTTCTCTTGCATTGGCTCATATAGACATAGAAAGCGACAACGTTTTTATCAGCCAATGGACCGAAACAGATTTCCGTACTGGGGATAAACCCTGGTGGGCATGATTCTCAACCACGAACAAATTTCCACTGCACAATCTGCCAACTGACTAATGCGACGAATCATCACTCTCTTCCTTAGTTCTTTCCTCTTCGGGCTTTCAATAATCATTGCTCCATCAGCAAGCTGGGCATACCCTTTTTGGGCACAACAAAATTATGAGAACCCTAGGGAAGCTACTGGAAAGATCGTTTGTGCTAACTGCCATCTGGCAAACATGACGACACAAGCTGAAGTACCTCAATCTGTAGGCGCAAATAGTGTTTTTAAAGCAGTAGTCAAAATTCCCTACAAAGCAAATACAACTGAAATAGGGGCAGATGGAAGTAATGTTCCACTCCAAGTAGGGGCAGTAGTAATGCTTCCTGATGGATTCAAACTTGCTCCTCAAGACAGATGGTCTGAAGAAATCAAAGAAGAAACTCAAGGAGTATTTTTTAGCCAGTACAGCGAAAATCAAGACAACATTATTCTTGTTGGCCCACTACCAGGAGACCAAAATAAAGAAATTGTTTTTCCAATACTTTCTCCAGACCCTTCCTCTGACAGCAATATTCACTTTGGGAAATATTCAATCCATGTTGGAGGCAATAGAGGCAGAGGTCAGGTTTACCCAACTGGTGAAAAAAGCAATAACTCTGTTTTCACTGCATCTCAAGCTGGAACAGTGAAATCAATTGAATCCGGAGAAAACGGAGAGAATATAATTACACTTACAAACGCAAGCGGAGATTCATTCACCGAAAGCATCCCAGTTGGTCCAGAATTAATTGTGAAGGCCGGAGATAGTGTTTCTCCAGGAGAACTATTAACAACCGATCCAAATGTAGGGGGTTTTGGTCAAACAGATACTGAAGTCGTACTCCAAAGTCCTGCAAGAGTCTTAGGTCTTCTTGCATTCTTTATGGGAGTTACACTTACACAGATATTACTTGTTTTAAAGAAAAAACAAGTTGAAAAAGTTCAAGCAGTGGAAGGGTTCTAAGGAAATTATCATTTAAAAGAAACAACAAATGGACGCACTAACGGCGACCTTTAGCTCACCTGGGCCCGAACTACTTCAGCTCGGGCCTTTTAGCTTGCGATGGTATGGTTTGCTAATTGCGATTTCAGTATTAATTGGATTGAATTTATCCACTAATCTTGCAAAAAAGCGAGAGCTAGATCCAGGCCTTATTAATGATCTACTTCCGATTCTTATTCTCTCTGCTTTAATTGGTGCAAGGATATATTATGTGGGCTTTGAATGGAGAGAATACAAAAATAATATTACTGAGATTATTGCAATTTGGAATGGTGGCATAGCAATTCATGGAGCATTAATTGCTGGCGTGTTTTCAGTGTTTATTTTCTGTAGATTAAGAAACCAACCCTTTTTGAATGTACTAGATGTCCTTCTACCATCTGTTGCACTAGGCCAATCAATTGGCAGATGGGGCAACTTTTTTAATAATGAGGCTTTTGGAATCCCAACTGAACTTCCCTGGAAATTATCAATTCCATACTCTTTTAGGCCAAAAGAATTTATTGATGCTCAATATTTTCACCCAACATTTTTATATGAATCGCTTTGGAATCTTGTTGTTTTTGTCTTGCTAATATTTCTATTCAGGCTGGGAATCAAAGGAGTATTAAAACTTCCTAGTGGTGCATTGAGCTTCATTTACCTTATTAGTTATAGCTTAGGCAGACTTTGGATAGAGGGCTTACGTATAGACCCTCTTTGCATTGGCTCTATACCTCCTTACTGCGAAGGTGGAATGAGGATGGCTCAAATCATGAGCATTATTTTAATTTTACTCGGATCGATTGGGCTTTGGTTCATATATAAACGCAGTAAGAATTCACTTGATTTGCACATTCGTAGAAGGAGAACGCAATGAGTTCCGTCTCAATAGTTGGAGCAGGTCCAGGAGCACAAGATCTAATGACTTTGCGCGCACTAGATCGGCTTCAAAATGCCGAAGTACTTCTGTGGACAGATTCCTTAATCTCACCACAGATTGCAAGTCTTGCTCCTAAAGATTGTGAACTAATCAAGACAAGTTCTTTAACGCTTGAGAAAATCCTCTCGATCATTATTGACCGCTTCCAAAAAAACAAAAAAGTCGTGCGCCTACATGATGGCGATCCATGTCTATATGGTGCTCTTTCAGAGCAAATTTGTGGTCTTGCCGATGCAGGAATAAAAGTAGAAGTTATCCCTGGAATAAGCGCCTATCAGGCCACGGCGTCAGCATTAAAAGCTGAGTTGACCATACCAGGAATTACTCAAACCATTGTTCTTACTAGGGCAGGGGGGCGAACTGGAGTGCCAGAGGCTGAAGAACTTGAAAAAATTGCAGCTCTTAATTCTTCAATCTGCCTTTATCTAAGCGCTAGACACGTTGAAGAAGCAGAAAAGATATTGCTTAGGCATTACCCGGAAAATACTCCCGTAGCAATTGGTCACAGGGTTAGCTGGGAAGATGAATGGCTAGAAGTAGTTCCACTTAAGGAAATGGCATTCAAGTCCAAAGAAAAAAGACTTATTCGGACAACTCTTTACGTAATAAGTCCTGCCTTAGATTCACATAAGAATCGTTCAAAGCTTTATTCTTCAGACCATAAACATCTATTCAGAAGTTGAGAAAGAGATCATTTAAATCCCCACGAATCATTTTAAATACAGAAAGTCAGGTCTTTCTGCACAAAGTAAAGCTTAAAAAGACACTAGCGAATTAAACAAATGCACTTAAAATTGCTAAAGACGATCTTGTCTAACTTGGCACCCGAGTCCATAGAAGAGTCATTGAGTGACTCACTCGAAGAGGTAAGCCCGCTTATAAAAACAGGGGCCCTTCTTAAAAAAGAAAGAGAAAAGCAAAAAATCTCTACTAAAGAGCTGGCAGACAGCCTACGTATTGGAGAAGAGCAATTAATAGCCTTAGAAAACGGCAGAGACAAACTCCTACCCGAACTTGTCTTCATCAAAGCAATGATCAGAAGAACCGCAGAGAGACTACATATAGACCCTATTCCTCTAATAGAACAATTTGAACAGGCTTCTAACAAAATCAACAATCGTAGTAATAATGGCAAATCACTTTCTATTAAGAAAAGTGAATCAACAACCTATAAAATCTTAAAAGATATACTTTCCAAAACCTTAGATCGATTTTCAGAGAGAGTATCAATGTATTCTCTCTCAAAAGTGATTCGAAAGCTACCTTTTAAGACATTAAGTTATGGAATAATAGCCTTAAGCTCTTCAATAACAATAATCTACTTAATTGCTTTCAGAAGTACTTCAGAGATCAATAAAGATCAACCTGTGTCTTCAATCACAGTAGAGAAAGATCTCTCGAGAAACAAGGATGTCCTTCCTTCTAAATACATAACAATTAGCAGTATTAAACCTAGTAAAATAACGCTAATAAATCATATAGGTGAAGTCCTCTTCGAGGGCATAGTTAGAGAATCAAAAGAATACAAGATAGGCCAAGGTTTAGACATTTATGCAGAAAAGCCTGAACTAATACAAATACACTCAGGAGACAACTATAGAGAGTTTTTAGGAAAGAAAGGTGACCTAAAGTGGGTTACTCTAAAAGAGAAGTCCAAATCCTAGTATTTGATTATTTTTTTTTACTTTGACCAATTGAAATGTCTAGTTCAACATTACATATTTCCTTGACCATTGAAGAACAATTACTCAGACTCCATTTCTCAAGGCTTATATTATGATTAGGATCTTTAGGAATAAGTTCTAATGTTAGCTTTGAGGCTATCTTGCTAACTTTAACTGAATCGACAGCTGGATCAGGGCGGCGATCAATTGCGGCAGAAAGTCTCAACAGTAACGCCATTTGAAAAACAATCTGACGGTGATCCCTTGTAGTTATAATTTGCCAAGCCTCATGCCTTTTTTTGGGAAGGCTTTTACGGTGATATCTTGCAATAGCAGCAACCATTAAATGTTCAGACTGTGAATAACCAAGCAATTCGCCATGCCTAATTAAATACCAAGAATGCTTGTGATATGCACTTAAATTTATATGTTGTCCACATGCATGCAACATCGCTGCAGCCCAGAGCAAATCTCTACCTTCTCCCTTGTCCTCATGAAGGATTCCATAAGTCTGGTCATAAAGACTCATGGCATAACGCGCAACATGTTCTGCACGAAGTCGATTAACAGCAAACCTCTCAGCTTGATGAATAACCGTTCTTTGCCTAATACTTTTTTGAAATGTAAAACGGTCTTCTAATAGACCATGTCTAAGCATCCAATCAACAATTAAACCTTCTCGCAATGCCCTTTCACTAAGTATCAATTCATCAGCAGCCATCATCTGCATAGTTGTCTGCAAAATCAAAGCTCCTGGGACAATGATTTCTGCTCTCCGAAAATTTAACGGGGCAAGTTTGCGTCGTTCATCAGGTGTCATCAAAACAAGCTTTTCTAACAAGCGGTCCAATTGCTTCTTCGAGAATCGGTAGCCCTGCAAATTAGTTTTTGAAATATCTTCCTCACTTGCAATCAAAGCGCCTATAGCCATAGCAGTTCCACTAGTGGCAATCATTACAGGTTTTTCTTCTGGGCTTATACGACGACAAACTTTGTCTACTGCAGGTTCTAAAGAGCCTTGAATAAATGCCCTAAGGAAATCACATCTTTTTGAAGGAATTGGGTCCTGATCAACAAAATCCCTTTGCAAACGTACAGCACCAACTTTTGTACTGGTAAGAGCTCTCGCATCCCTTTCATCCGCAAGAATTAACTCAGTCGAACCACCTCCTATATCAAGCAGAATATGAGGTGACGTGCCAAATGACATTCCCGAAAGAACTCCCAAATAAATCAATCTCGCTTCTTCAGCTCCACTGACCAAGTCAACATCTAATTCAAGTTCATCCTTCACCTTCCTTAAGAAAGCTCGTCCATTAGGTGCCTCTCTAACAGCACTAGTCGCAGCAATTACCAGCTGTTGGACTTTATAGCTTGCAGCAAGCTCCTTAAAACGCCTTAGCGTCTGAAGAACTCTATCCATTGCAATTTCTGTTAACTCACCTGAATCAGGGTTGCGCTCTCCTAAGCGAGTAGTTGATTTTTCGGCAAGTTCAATACTAAAAGTATTTAATACTGGTTTTACTGAAGCCACTAGAAGATGAGTGGAGTTAGTCCCTATGTCAATTGCGCCCACATAAAGAAGCTTTGCATCATCATTACTCCAAAGAACCTTCTTCTTTGAATCAATTTGAGAAGGCGAAGATGATTCGACACCTGGCATGAATCACAGGAGCCTGGAACATACACACTCTGCCATCAGCTAGTACTCCATGAATGTCTTCTCTAAAGTTTTAGAAATAGAGGTCTTTATGAAAATAAATCCTATAACTCAACGAATTGGACAGTGGGCAAAACTTCTTCGATGGAACAAACCCAGTGGCCGCTTAATTCTTTTAATCCCTGCGGGCTGGTCTCTATGGCTGACTCCAAATGCACCTCCTGATCTTCAGCTCATCACCTTAATAACAATAGGAGGAGTGTTAGTAAGCGCTGCAGGTTGTATAGCAAATGACTTGTGGGATAAAAGTTTCGATCGAAAAGTTGCACGCACTAAAGAAAGACCTCTCGCCAAAGGAACTGTTCATATCGCCACAGCGAAAGTCCTACTTGGTGTAATGCTTTTTCTTAGTCTTGTAGTGGTTTTAAACCTTCCAATTGCAAGTCAGAAAATCTGTTTAGGCCTCGCATTATTAGCCTTACCACCGATACTTTTATACCCATCTGCAAAAAGATGGTTTGCATACCCACAAGCATGTCTTGCTATTTGCTGGGGCTTCTCAGTCTTAATCTCATGGGCGGCAAGCGAATCAAACTTGTCAGGTGGTTGGCCTCTTCTCTGTTGTTGGATAGCAACATTGACCTGGACATTTGGCTTTGACACCATTTATGCCATGGCTGATCGAGATGACGATAGAAAGTTAGGACTAAGAAGCAGTGCACTGAGCTTGAAAGGAAGAATTAAACAAGCTGTTGCATTGAGTTATGGCTGTGCATGCATATTCCTTGCCGCAGGAGCTTCTTTTGCTTCCATTAATTGGTCTTTCTGGCCTATATGGACAGTTGCCTGCATTGGGATGCAATGGTCAATATGGTCACTAAATCTTTCAGGTCCACAAGCGAAAACATTTGGCAAGCATTTCCAAAGTCAAGTTTTTCTTGGAGGACTTCTGCTTCTTGGTTTAATCCTTGGGCGTCTTCAATAAGAAATGTTCTCTCCACGACCAGAAACAATTGTTAAGCCCCTTCGTCCGGGTGATGAGGTACTTGCAATAGCTGTTAGCTCAGCAGTTGAAGATACAGAAAAGTTTAATAATGGGCTGAAGATTTTTGAATCATGGGGATTGAAATGTAATCACACAAATTTAATCAAACGTCGATGGGGATATTTAGCAGGAAATGATGAGAGCAGACATCAAGACCTTCACTCAAAAACATCACCGGAACTATTAGTTTTCGCCCGCGGAGGATGGGGAGCTGCAAGATTATTAGAGCGTCCTCAACCTTGGCGAAATGGTTGGCTATTGGGGTATTCAGACATAACAGCATTACATCTAGCAAGGCTTAAAGCAGGATTTGATGGCTGCGTGCATGGTCCCTTTGTCAGTTGTCTTCCTGAAGAACCTCTCTGGAGCAAGGAAAGGCTAAAAAATCTTCTATTCGGCAAACATATTCCAGATCTTCAGGGTGATGGAATCATTCAAGGTATAGCAATTGGACCATTATTCGTAGCAAATCTGACTGTGGCTTCTCATATCCTAGGGAGTGCATATATGCCTGATTTAAAAGGGTCAATACTTATCTTCGAAGACATTGGAGAAGAGCCTTATCGGATTGATCGAATGCTCACCCAATGGCGATTAGCAGGACTTTTGCAAGGCCTCGCAGGGATAGGGTTTGGAAAATTCAAGGGATGTAATGCACCAAAAGATATTCCTCTAAAGGAAACCTTCCAACTTGAGCAAGTATTGATTGATCGTACAAAAGATTTAGGAATCCCTGTAATTGCGAATCTTCCTATTGGCCATAATCGAGGTAATGCAGCGTTGCCACTAGGAAGAACTTCGACTCTTAATGGCAGCAAAGGGCTTCTTAGCATTGTTTCCTAGCTCTAAGGACTGCTTCTGCAATAGTTAAATCAAACGGAGTTGTAACTTTAATATTTGAAGGAGAAGACTCTAAAACCTTCACAGGCCATCCAAGACGCTCAAAGAGAGAAGCATCATCAGTAACACTCCAAGAACTTGCTATAGCTTTTAAATGAGCCTCCCTAAGCCTCTTCACAGAAAAGCCCTGTGGGGTTTGAGCAGCCCACAAGCCTTCACGAATTGGAGTCTTGACAATGATTCCATCAGAATCAACTCGTTTTATCGTATCTGTAACTGGCGTTGCAGCTATCACAGCTTCTCCTTCTTTTACTGCCTCAGCACAGCTATTAAATAAGGAAGGTTCAGCCAAACATCTTGCGCCATCATGTATTAATACATTCTCGGCATCAAAAGGCAATGCAGCCAAACCTCTCTGAACAGACTCCTGCCTGGTACTACCTCCATTAATCCAATTAATTGGTTTATCTAATCTTTCAACCAAAGTCATTATTGAAGTTTGATCTATAGGCTGGCCAATAATTCCAATCCAATCAATGGATTCAGCAACCTTGATTGAATCCAAAGTCCAAGAGAGAACTGGCCGCCCAGCTAAAGGCAAAAGCAACTTATTGCAACCAGCTCCCATGCGTCGCCCACTTCCGGCAGCAGCTATCAAAAGATGCAAAATCAATTCCTCCTCAAAACAGGCTTAAACATCCTCCGTACATTCACCAATAAGAACCTATTTTGGCTGTTATGAAAGAAAAATCATTACTTTTGGGAATCTGCCAAAAAATTCGGCATAGCCAAAACCGACATGCATTGTTCTTCTGTCATATAGCTCAATTCGAAAGATCTTTTTACCTAAGAAAATCTTCTATTGAATTCCATCACCTCCAGTCCTTACGATAAATTCACCCTTCAATCAAAAATGACTTCGAACTCTGTGCTTACTGGTCAAAATGCTCTAGTAACAGGTGCCAGCCGAGGCATCGGAAGAGCCATAGCACTTACTCTTGCCAAGGAAGGTGCTGAAGTAATTGTTAATTTCTCCAATTCAGCCAATCAAGCAGAAAGTCTCGTTTCTGAAATCAATAGTTCGGGGGGTAATGCATACGCTTTACAAGCAAATATTGGAAACGAAGCAGAAGTGGATGGTTTGATAAAAAAAATCATTGAGCGCAGTGGCAGGCTTGATATTTTGGTAAACAATGCCGGGATAACAAGAGACGGACTATTAATGCGAATGAAAACAAAGGATTGGATGGAAGTAATCAATCTCAATTTAAATGGTGTTTTCTACTGCACTAGAGCAGTTGCAAGAACAATGCTCAAGCAAAAAAAAGGCAGAATTATTAATATTACTTCGGTAGTAGGTCTTATGGGGAATGCAGGTCAAGCAAATTATGCAGCAGCAAAAGCAGGGGTTATTGGACTAACAAAAAGTACCGCCAAAGAATTTGCAAGCCGAGGCATCACAGTTAATGCAGTAGCACCTGGATTTATTTCAACTGATATGACCAAAGATCTAAACGCAGAATCAATTCTTGAAGCAATACCTCTAGGTTCTTTTGGCACAACTGAACAAGTAGCAGGCGTAGTTAAGTTTTTAGCAGCAGATCCTGCGGCCCAATATATAACCGGACAAGTGCTTCAAGTTGATGGGGGAATGGTTATGAGCTAAGTACAAAGCGAAAACCTAATGACAAAATTTTAAAGAATAAGAAATCCTTCGTTTGCAATCAAATCAAGAAAAAATCATCCGGAATATTTGCACTACATCTAATTTCTATGGAAGAATTTTATAAGCAAGTAGAGAAAAGTGAATTTATCAATGTTAGATTTCGGTTTATGAGTTTCCTCTCTAGTAATTAAATAATCATCAGATTAATTTTGCCCTACTAAAATTCTTTCAATTTCTGGCTTATTAGAAGACGATCTTCTTTTAAAACTAAAGCAAATGAGTTCACTACTGTTTGATTCACATATCAAGATTCCAATGGTTGACCTAACTCATCGCGCAATCTGCGGATCCTCTGAAGCAGTCTCAATCGTCGACTTCTTGCTGTCGCTGTAAGAAAAAGGCGCAGAGGGAAATAAACCAAAGCCATCGTTCCGGCCAAGCCGGTCATCAACAGAAAAAATAGTGTCCCTGAGTCATGCATATTGGGACCATAACCAGCTTGTTGGATTCCTGGTACCTCAAATGCAAAAAGGATTCGGCTTTCCCCACTTATCCCCCCCTCCCCTGGAATCATCATGCTGTGGGAAATTGATTGGGGTACTAGAAGACCATGGCAAAACTCCTAAATTTTTCAGACGATTCACGCAATTCACTTGAGAATGGGGTCAATGCCCTTGCGAATGCAGTCAAAGTCACAATTGGGCCTCGAGGACGCAATGTTGTCCTTGAAAAGAAATTTGGAGCGCCCGATATTGTTAATGATGGTGTAACCATCGCTAAGGAAATTGAGCTTGAAGATCCCTTTGAAAATTTAGGAGCGAAGCTCATTGAACAAGTTGCCTCAAAGACAAAAGACAAAGCCGGTGACGGCACTACAACTGCGACTGTCCTTGCTCAAGTAATGGTTCATGAGGGCCTTCGCAATTCAGCCGCAGGAGCTAGTCCCATAGAACTTCGTCGAGGTATGGATAAAGCTGTTGCGAAAGTAGTTGAATGCCTTAGCAACCGCAGTAAAGCAGTAAGTGGTAATGCAATTTTGCAAGTGGCAACTGTTAGTGCTGGTGGCGACGAAGAAATCGGTCGAATGGTTTCCCAAGCAATGGAAAAAGTAAGTGTTGATGGTGTGATAACTGTCGAAGAATCCAAGTCCCTGGCTACAGAATTAGCAATTACTGAAGGGATGCAATTTGACAGAGGATATAGCTCACCTTATTTCGTTACTGATTCAGAACGTCAAATTTGTGAATTCGAAAATGCTCTGTTGTTGCTTACTGATCAGAAAATCAGTTCAATATCAGATTTAGTCCCTGTATTAGAAAAGGTACAAAAGAGTGGGTCCCCACTTGTAATTTTAGCTGAGGAAGTTGAGGGCGAAGCCCTCGCTACTTTAGTAGTCAACAAAAACAGAGGTGTCCTACAAGTAGCAGCTGTAAGGGCCCCTTCGTTTGGGGAACGACGCAAAGCAGCACTTGCTGACATAGCTGTACTAACTGGCGGCACCTTAATCAGCGAAGACAAGGCAATGTCTCTGGACAAAGTAGAGCTATCTGATCTAGGGAAAGCAAGAAAGATCACTATCAAAAAAGACAGTACGACCATTCTTTCGAATGATGATCAAAAGGAGGCAGTCGTTTCCAGAGTGGCAGCTATTAAAAGAGAACTTGACGAGACTGACTCCGAATATGATCGCGAAAAATTAAATGAAAGAATTGCCAAATTAGCTGGTGGCGTGGCTGTTATCAAAGTCGGAGCTCCCACTGAGACCGAACTCAAAAACCGCAAGCTTCGTATTGAAGATGCACTCAATGCGACAAGAGCTGCTGTAGAAGAAGGCATTGTTGCTGGCGGTGGTACAACTCTGCTCTCACTCAGAGAAGACTTAACTGAACTTCTTGGAGAATTAGAAGGCGATCAACGCACTGGTGTAGAGATCGTGCAAAGATCTTTATCCGCTCCAGCTAGGCAAATCGCAATTAATGCCGGAGAGAATGGAGATGTCGTGGTCTCAGAAATAACACGACTCGGTAAAGGGTTCAACGCTCTTACAGGTAACTACGAAGACTTGCTCACAGCAGGCATTATTGATGCTGCCAAAGTTATACGGCTTGCTCTTCAAGATGCAGTTTCAATCGCCTCCATGCTTATAACAACAGAAGTTGTCATCGCAGACAAGCCAGAACCACCTTCTCAAGGAGCAGAAGCTGGTGGTGACCCAATGGGTGGAATGGGTGGAATGGGTGGAATGGGTGGAATGGGTGGAATGGGTATGCCAGGAATGGGTGGAATGGGTATGCCAGGAATGATGTAGAAGTTCTTTCATAAAAGATGTAAAAGTTTTATGGAATTCAAATCTCATAAATACTGCTTCAGAGAAAATTTATTAGAGAACCAATATCACGTTATAAATATGTAATATTCGAGTTTTATATTAACTATACTTAAATTAATAGTGATTATTTTTGACCAGATTAATCATTATCAGAAGTAGGTTATTTCTGATAATGATTAATCTATGTTTAGATTACTCTTAAAGAATTAAGAAGCCTTTCTCAGATCATCTTCAAGTACAGGCAACCACCGACGCAATCGATTCAAAGATGGAGGAGGAGGTGGAGAAACAAGTTTTCTGAAAGATTTTTGTTCAAGTTCTACCTCATTTGAGAAGTTCTCCTCGCATTCAAAGGGAGGAGCCAAGCAAGCGTCACCATTATTATTCACAATAGAAGGACTTAAGGGATCTAATTCGCAAGCTTCGTCGTTTAGTTCCATCATTGCTTGCGAACTTGATTCCTGTAAAACAGTCTCATCCTCTATTTTTTGAAATTCCAAATCACTCTCAGTCTGATAACAAGTAACTTCATCTAAAGGGTTCAGACTTTGATAAATCATCGGCAAAGTCCCAACTCCATAGCGATGAACCCATTGCGCCTCCAAAACCGAAAAAAGTTTTTCTTCTTTGAGATCTAATGCCTCAGAGATCTTGCGCTTAAGGTCATTTTGACGCCTTAAGAAAAGAGAAGAGGAGGTGGCTTCGTTCACGAGATGGGATCAAGTAAGTTTGCGATTAAGAAGTGGACTAATTAGAAAAAATAGCCCGATTGTGAGAGCCATCAGCACACTCAGGCATCCGAAACCATTCAAATCTCCATAAGGTGCATGAATAAGAATGATGCCAAGATCTAGGGGACCTGCATAAGCAGCACGAATGGGCTCTATTGCAAATGTAAGGGGATTAACTGCTGCAAGCCAGCCCAACCAGCTAGGCATAAATGAAATAGGAGCCAATGCAGTGCTTGCAAACAACAAAGGCAAATTTGCGACAAAAATGACCGCAATCAATTCAATGTGACCTGGAAGTGCAAAGGCCAGTCCAAGGCTCAAGGCAGTTACAGCAAAAACTAACAACAGCAAAGTCACTAATACCAAGAGAAGCCCTGCAGGTCCGGGCCATCCATACCCAAGCAAAAATGCCGTACCCATAATTGCGAGGCTCTGCAAAAGGCTGATAACAGTGATATAGATCACTGAAGCAAACACAATCGAGCTACGACTTCGAAGAGGAGCAACTAATAATCGATTTAAAAAACCAAATTCACGGTCAAACATCACAGGCAAACCTGCATTAAGAGCTCCGCTAAAAGCGGTAAAAACAATGACTCCTGCTCCAAGGAACCTCCCATAACTCATTTCACCAGGCAACAAGTCCTTTGGAGCATTAGAGAACAAAGCTCCAAACAAAACAAGCCAAATCAGTGGCTGAAGGATTCCTGCTATCAAAGTCGACGGGCGTCTGAACAATTGAAGGAAAAGTCTTTTAGTTAAAGCAGTGGTTTCCTGATAGAGCTCCGAAAAAGCGCTCTGCCTAGATGAGCTCGACGTGATTATGGAAGTAGCGCTAGACATAGCCTTTTAGAAAGTGGAAGAGAGTTAAAGACAATATTCAAAGAGACTTTTCATAAGGAACCATATTCAGGAAATTACCTCATTGCTTTTTTAGTCTCAAGTTTCATGTCTCTTTTACCAGCAACTTCCAACTCTGCATCCATAAGAGTCCTACCAGTAGCCTGTAGATAAACATCGTCCAAACTTGGTCGACTATGTGCCATAGCAAACACTCCAAACTGTTCTTTATCAAGTTGATCGCGTAAACGAGTCAATACCTTTTCATTATCTACAACAAGATTCAAAGAATATCCTTGAGCTCTGTTAATTACCACTTTTCTAACGCCCTCTACAGATTGAACAACTTTCAAAACCTTCTCAGACTCATTTGCATTACTAAATTCACGAACTCTAAGAGTCACTCGGTCACCTCCGAGTTGTGATTTAAGGTAATCAGGTGCTCCTTTAGCGATAACACGGCCTTGATCAATAATTGCAATCTGATCAGAAAGAGCTTCTACTTCTTCAAGGTAATGACTACTTAATAGAATTGTCGTTCCTTGCCTTCTAAGCTCTCTTAACAACTCCCAAATTGCAGCTCGACTTTCAATATCTAGACCGACTGTAGGCTCATCCAAAACTAATAACTGAGGCTTATGTAATAAACCTGAAGCGAGATCAAGACGTCTTCTCATGCCTCCTGAATAGGATCCACAGCGACGATCAATCCAATTCCCCATATCAAGTCTGGAGATAAGTTCTTCTATTCTCTGATCTCTATCATTTTTACCTAAGTGATAGAGATCTCCCTGTAGGTTCAATAATTCACGACCAGAAAGAATCTTATCAATCGCAACTTCTTGGGCGACATACCCAATTGCTCTACGAACCGCACGTGGATCAATCAAAGTATTAATACCAGCGACATTGGCCTGACCAGAGTCAGGCTCTAAAAGTGTGCAAAGAATTCTGAGCGTAGTTGTTTTACCAGCACCATTAGGTCCAAGAAGACCAAATAGACTTCCTTGAGGCACCTGAAGGCTTAGTCCATTCAAAGCCTTCACTGGCCCATAAGACTTCACGAGATCCTCAAGTTCAATCACAGGCATCTAATCAATTGGTCTTCGATGAATTGAATCAGAATCTAAGAAGTAAACTCATTTTGATGGTTAAACTTCTGTCAAAAGATGTGACTCAAATAATAGAGAAAAGGGTTGTCGTTTGCGTAAGCAAAGTGATGACTTGAGTGTCAAATTCCACTGCCATAGGCAACCGGCTCAAGACAAGCAACAGGCAAATCCCAAACATATAAAGGATCGACCAACGAAAAAGTCCTTTTGCAAGGATTAAATCTTCAGGAGATGCTCTAAGTCGACCAATCATTTGAAGTAATCGAGCATTAAAGGGGAGCAGAAGAATTAAATAGAAAAGGCCTCCTTCAGGCAATGCCAAAGATCCAAATCCACTTAATAAAACAGTTGCCCAGCCATAGCGGGTAATTGCTTTAGTTGTAACTACTGATCCTTTAACAACTGGCAGCATGGGTATACCTACAGCCTGGTAGTCATCTTTCAACAAAAGTGCCAGCGCCCAGAAATGTGCTGGAGTCCACACCATGACAAGAGCAAACAACCACCACCCACTTAATCCAACATGACCTGTAGCCGCTGCAGCACCAACCAAAGGAGGTATAGCTCCTGCAATTCCACCAATAACAATATTTTGAGAAGTACGTGGTTTCAGCAGTGCCGTATAGAGCAAGACATAGCTGCATAAACCAAGTAAAGAAAGACCAGCAGCCAGACAATTAACCCCACCAACTAAAAGTCCAGCGGCAACCAAGGTACAAGAAATAGCACCGGCGAATGCTGCATTTGGAGACAAGCGCCCTGAAGGCAATGCTCTAGAACTTGTACGTTGCATACGTCCGTCAAGCTCTTGTTCCCACAAACAGTTGAGTACCCCAGCGGCAGCGGCGGCAAGTGCACCACCACCCAATGTGCAAACGAGTTTTGGAGATGACAATGGCCAGCCTTCACTCAAAGCCATGCCACCGATTGTCGTTGCCAAAAGAAGAGGTATTAATCGAGGCTTAGCCACTTCTAACCAAGCAGGAAGCTTGACTCTTTTCCGAGACGGCACAACCTCCTCTCTTGGGAGACTTACTGGGAGCATCCCACTTGTTGAACTAACCATGACAAGGTTCCAAAGAAGGTTCATCACCCATTTCGGGCATACGAGGCTTAAAAGCTTTTGGACTTCTAAAACAAAGAGCACTCATCAAAGCAACTAAAAGTGCAGCAAGAAGCTGATGACCAATAGTCAACACAGGCTGAGCAAGACCGAGGTACAAAGTCAGCTTGCCAAGACTAATTTGCATAGCCACTAGTGCCAAAAGAAACAACAGTAATGGCCACTGACTTCTAGGCCATCCTCCAATCAAGATTGGAAGAAAAACAAATAACAAAACACAGCCTGCTACAAGATATGCAGAAATGCGGTGCAGTTCGAGCCAGTAACAAGAATCTCCTTGTGCAAGGCAGCGTTGTGCCACCCATGCAGTGGACATGCGGCCACCAAGCAAGCACTGAGCAAAAATCGCCAGGAGAGTTCCACCACTACTTAGCCTCCACCAAAGTGGAGCAGCATATCCACCATCAGCAAGAAGATACTGAGACAGAGCGCTCATACTGGCAACGAGAACTAAAGCAATAGCTAGATGGGCGACAACAACACCAGATGGCAATAAATGTACGACTGTCAAAGCACCAAGTCCGCCTTGCAAAAGCACTGCAAAGACTAGGAATAAATAGGTCCATGGGAGCCAGCTAGGTAGACGAGAACGACAAACCCAAGAGAACCAAAATTGGGCAAGAAAAGCTATTCCAACGAGAAATGCATCCAAACGGTGAAACCACTCAAGGAAAACCTGAATATTCATTTGACGACCCGGTAGCAAGGAGCCAAAACAAAGTGGCCAATCTGGGCAAGCAAGACCTGCTTCCATAACCCGAGTAGCCCCACCAACCACGACCAAAGCAATAAGCGCCACTACAAGATGAGCGGCAAGCTGGGCAAGTCGCAACTTGATAAGAGGCGAAGAAGAAGCTGTCAAGAAATCACCTCTGGCCCCAAACGAAAGTTGTTGTTAATGCAAAGTAGCGATTTAGAAGATCAGATCGCGTTGTTATGGACGACTGCAACATGAAAAATTGCTTTTAAATCTCCCATTCCTGACACAACAAGCAAAAGAGTCTTTCAAAACAGACCAAAATGTCGAAATTCATAAAATTTTCCTGAATTTCATTTGGTTTTAAGGTTCAAAGGATGTCTTCAAGGTTTGTTTTCCATAACCTGAAAACATCTATGGAGATTTGTAGTGCCGAAATCCTCGGCCATTCTAATAATATTTCTGAGCATTGCTCTATTAGCAGGGGGTGTTTGGATCGGGCAAAACATCAATCTTCTTCCAGTTGATGCAAGTGCCAATGCGCCTGTTTACGATGAGCTTTTTAAAGTTTTATTCACGATCGGGACAATTCTATTTGTAGGAATGGTTGGTCTAGTCGTATACAGCCTTATCAAATTCCGAAAAAGGCCTGGTCAAACTGGAGATGGATTGCCCATAGAAGGAAATCTACCTCTTGAAATTTTATGGACAGCGGTTCCAGCAATTGTAATTTTGTTTGTTGGCATATATAGCTATGACATTTACGACCGAATGGGAGGTATGCAACCACTCCAACATGAAATGCACGATCATGAAAATGCACTTACAACTCAACGAATCTGGGGAGGAATTGGATCAGGAACAGTCGAAGCCACAACAGTAAGTTCAATTACACCCCTCATGATAGATGTAACAGCAATGCAATTTGCCTTTCTATTTCATTATCCAAAAGGGGACATACTCTCAGGTGAGCTTCACGTACCAACTGGCCAAGTAATTACAATGAAGATGGAATCTAAAGATGTGATTCATGCCTTTTGGGTCCCCGAATTCCGTCTTAAACAAGATGTAATTCCTGGGCAACCCACCATCTTGAGTTTCACCCCAACAAGGCCTGGTCGGTATCCAATAATATGTGCAGAGTTGTGTGGCCCATATCATGGGGGAATGCGTTCAACTGTAGTAGTTGAAAGCCCTGAAGAATACGAAGATTGGTTTAGAAAAAACTCTAAAGATGCTGTTTCAGTAACATGACAATTTCAATTCCTCCAACGAGTCAGCAATCCACCGAAAGCCTTCAGCCAAAAGGATGGTTGCGTTACTTTAGTTTCAGTCTAGACCACAAAGTAATAGGTCTTCAATATTTAGTATGTGGATTTATTTTCTATTTAATTGGAGGTGCGCTTGCTAGTGCCATAAGAGTAGAGCTAACTAGTCCAATATCTGACTTTATGGCAAGAGATGTATACAACCAAGTACTAACTCTTCACGGCACAATAATGATCTTTCTATGGATTGTTCCCGTAGTAAATGGCGCTTTCGGAAATTATCTAATTCCTTTCTATGTTGGTGCAAGGGATATGGCCTTCCCTCGTTTAAATGCTGTTGCATTTTGGCTAATCCCTCCAGCAGGTCTTCTTTTAATTAGCAGCTATTTCATAACTGGAGCAGCTCAATCAGGCTGGACTGCTTACCCTCCTCTGAGTATTACCACTGCCGAAGCTGGTCAAATTATTTGGATTCTCAGTGTATTACTACTGGGAGGAAGCTCAATATTCGGTGGAATTAATTTCATAGCGACTATCCTCAAATTAAGAAGACCAGGACTTAAGTTAATGCAGCTGCCCATGTACTGCTGGGCAATGCTAGGGACAAGTGTTTTAGTAGTTCTCTCTACACCAGTACTTGCCGGGACACTAGTCCTCTTGAGCTTCGACATTGTTGCCCATACCGGATTCTTTAATCCAGTGCTTGGAGGGAACGTCATTGTCTATCAGCATCTATTTTGGTTTTATTCGCACCCAGCTGTATACATAATGGTGCTACCAGCTTTTGGTCTGGTTAGCGAGATACTTCCAGTTCACTGTCGCAAACCACTTTTTGGTTACCCCACCATGGTTTATTCAATCATGGCAATTGTCGTTTTAGGTCTTGTGGTTTGGGCGCATCACATGTTCACAAGCGGGACACCGCCTTGGATGCGCCTGTTCTTCACAATCGCAACTGCTTTTATTGCTGTCCCAACTGGTATCAAATTTTTCAATTGGGTAGCAACTCTCTGGGGGGGGCGGATATCTCTTAACAGTGCAATCCTTTTCTCATGTGGATTTATTGTCAACTTCGTCTTAGGTGGAATTACAGGGGTTGCTCTTGCACAAGTTCCATTCGACGTGCATGTACATGACACCTACTTTGTAGTCGCACATTTTCATTACATCGTCTATGGAGGCTCAGTCTTTGTAATCTTTGCGTCTATATATCATTGGTATCCAAAATTTACTGGAAGAATGCTTGATGAAAATTTAGGAAGGTTTCACTTCCTTATTACTTTCATAGGCTTCAATCTCTGCTTTGCCCCTCAACATTGGTTAGGACTTAATGGAATGCCAAGGCGAGTTGCAGAATACGATCCACAATTTACCTTTATCAATCAACTCAGTAGCGTAGGAGCCCTACTAATGGCCGTAAGCACCCTTCCCTTTTTGTGGAACGTATTTCACAGTGCTTTTAAAGGAAGAATTGCAGGTGACAATCCTTGGGAAGCACTTACTCCTGAATGGCTCACTAGTTCACCTCCTCCAATCGAAAATTGGGTTGGTGAAGCTCCACTAGTATCAGAGCCCTATGGCTATGGAATGAGAAAAATAAAGCAAAAGGTTGACCCTACCGAAGAAGACTTAGGAGGAAATTCAAAATGACAACGCTCGCCTCAAAAGAAGAGACCTCCAAAGAAGAAGTCGCACATGACTCCCATCATCCTGACTATCGAATGTTCGGCCTAGCAGCCTTTCTAATTGCTGATGGAATGACTTTCGCTGGTTTCTTTGCAGCTTACCTGACATATAAAGCAGTAAATCCCCTACTCCCTGATGCCATTTACGAACTTGAATTACCTTTACCAACACTTAATACAATCCTGCTCTTGGTAAGCAGTGCAACATTTCACCGCGCAGGTACAGCACTTAAAAAGGACGATTCGAAAAAATGTCAAAGATGGCTGCTTATCACAGCAAGTCTTGGCCTGGCCTTCCTTGCTAGCCAAATGTTTGAGTATTTCACTCTGCCTTTTGGCTTAACTGACAACCTTTATGCAAGTACTTTTTATGCCCTCACAGGTTTTCACGGGCTTCACGTAACTCTTGGGGCAATAATGATCTTTATAGTTTGGTGGCAAGCACGCTCACCAGACGGTCGAGTAACAAGCAAAAATCAGTTTCCGTTAGAGGCTGCTGAGCTCTATTGGCACTTCGTGGACGGGATTTGGGTGATTCTATTCATCATCCTTTACCTGCTCTAAGAAACAAATTATTAATTAGAAGTAGCAAAAGTCAGATCAATTCCTTGCCACACTAGAACTTAGTAGTCAGAATTAGTTTAATTAAAACTTGTAAATGCTGGTCGGAAAAGAACTCCTGGACAAAGCCAGAGCTTTAAGCAATCGTCCCGAGGATGAGATAGCTAGAGGCTGTGGATATGTAGGGCCAAGTGGAAGGGTCCTACGAAAAAACTTCTACAAAGCACTTGTAGAAGCAAAGGGATACAAACTTCGCTCTAGCACTGGTAGGGCAGGAGGAAGATCTTCCCGAGGAAGACAAGCAGAATTCCGTACGCGAGTTCATGGAAACGGGAATCTTCTAATAGGCCATGCCTACACTCGAAGACTTGGTCTTGAGCCTGGCCAAGAGTTTCGAATAGAAATTCGAAAAGACTCTCGGGCAATCTTGCTGCTTCCACTAGGCGAAAAAGATTTGCAGACAAAAGGAGACAAAAAAGACTCGAAAAAGTAACAAAATATACTCAGAGATCTTCTGTCTGGATTCATTCCTCTGATAGTTACTTTTGCTATTAGAGCTGGACAAAGGTTTACTGAATTCCTCCTTGGTCATATCGGACCAAGGAGGAATTCACTTCGGTATCAAAATTCCTTAATTCAATTCCAGCCTTGGTTGGACAACCAAGGCTCTGTGATTTCATTAGAACCAGCAGTTCCTAATTTGGATATTTGAGAATCTTGAGAGGACGAAAGCAACTTTTCTGCATATTTAGCCATTAGATCCACCTCAAGGTTCACTAAAGATCCGACTGTCAAATATTTGAGTGAAGTATTAGTCCAAGTATGAGGAATTACTGCTATCCAAAAACGACGTCCTTGATCAGAAGTTCCAGCCACAGTAAGGCTTATCCCATCTAGCGAAATGCTTGCTTTGTCGCAAATAAATCTAGAGAAGTTCGTTTCTCTCCATTCAATCTCTAGATGCCATGAATTTCTTAAGTCCTTAATTGATATCACTTCTCCAAGCCCATCAACATGTCCACTAACCAAATGACCACCTAACCGATCAGAAAGACAAAGAGCGGGCTCAAGATTTACAAATTCATTTTTCGTAGCCTTCTTAGCAAGAGTTGTTCGACTTAGGGTCTCTTCACTCACATCTGCCAAAAATCCATCCTCTAACAGCTCAGCAACGGTTAAACACACCCCGTCAACTGCGATACTTTCACCGAGAGTTAATGGTGCAAAAGGCTTACAGCCTTCTACCAATAGACCATTACCACGACGCTGAACCTTACCAACTGCCTTAATAAGCCCTGTAAACATTGCATTAGGCCTTTATTAAAACTTCTTAGCCATAATCGGACAGAATAGGAAGGAGGAACAGTGGTCGAGATGAGTGTTGCCGGTCTCGCACTCGACGCGTCCAACCGAACTCCGATCGTATTGCTCAGAGATCCATCTGGTCGCAGACAAGTTCCAATATGGATTGATCATGCGCAAGCACATAACATTATGGCTGGAATTCAAGGGCCTCATCAGCAAAGGCTATTAAGCCATGACTTAATGATTTCTCTTCTAAAAGCAGGCAATCTTCTTTTAGATCGAGTGATTATTCATGCAATAGAAGACAGTACATTCCAAGCGGTCCTTAAACTTCGTTCTACAGACGAACAAATAACAGCAAACACAACCGACCAAATTTCTGGCATGGATGTAGATGCAAGACCTAGTGATGCAATTGCATTAGCGGTTAGAAGCAAATGCAGCATCTGGATGCTTGAGGAAGTTGTTTCTGAAGCATCAATTCCTGTAGATATAAATGCTGACGAAGATGATCAGAATCAATTCAGACAGTTTGTTGAAGACCTAAGTCCTGCAGCTCTAATAGAGCATTTAAAAGAAAGAGGTCAAGATTCCTCAGATGATGACCCTTTTGACTCCAACGAGCCCACCAGCAAGTCTCACGAATGAAGGTGGTGCGTCGCCAATTTGGTGGAGGACCACCTGTAAGTCTCTTCACTTTGGGAACAATGAGAGCTCTCAAATCTCCCAAGCAAATGTATGAAATTTTGGAGTCAGCTATCTCAGCTGGAATTAATCACTTAGAAACAGCACCTGCATATGGTCCTGCAGAAAGGTTTCTTGGGGAAGCCTTACATCAACTAAAAAGCGAAGGAAAAGAGCCCATTGGAGGCTGGGTAATTACCAGCAAAGTATTACCTGGTCAAACTCTTCCTGAAGGCCAGGAACAAATTAAAGGAATATTAAAAAGAATAAGAGTCTCGCAAATTAACAATCTTGCAATTCATGGGATCAATCTTAATAAGCATCTTGACTGGGCTCTAAAAGGAGATGGAGCAGATTTAATTAATTGGGCAGAAGATCAAGGACTAATAGGACAAATTGGTTTTAGCTCTCATGGTTCTTATTCCCTTATTGAAGAAGCTCTTAATAGTGAAAGATTTAAGTTTTGCAGCCTCCATGTTCATCTCCTCAATCAAGATAATCTCCCTCTAGCACTAACTGCTTTGTCAAATGGCCTTGGGGTTATGGCTATATCACCTGCAGATAAAGGGGGGCATTTGTATGCACCAAGTACAGCTTTAATAAATGATTGCAAACCAATACCGCCTCTTGAACTTGCCTATCGATTCCTATTAGCTCAGGGAATCAGCACACTTACTCTTGGAGCCTGTAAGTCAGACGATTTAGAGCTTGCACAAAAGCTCTCAAGATCAGACGAACCTCTGAATAAGGAAGAGAACCAAGCTATTGAAAACCTTTTGACCCAAGGCAAGCTTCGCCTTGGAGAAAGCATGTGTGGTCAATGTAAAGAATGTCTCCCTTGCCCCCAAAAAGTTCCCATTCCCGCTCTTCTACATTTGCGCAATCTCAGAATTGGTCATGACCTCGAAAGCTTCACCAAGGAGCGTTACAACCTTATAGGTAAAGCAGGTCATTGGTGGGAGAGCATTAATGCAAATGCCTGTAATAGCTGTGGGGAATGTATGCCACGTTGTCCAAAGGAACTACCAATACCAGATCTCCTTAAAGAGACTCATGAACAACTTATAGCTTCACCGCAACGAAGACTATGGGGTTGATTCATGCCATAACTCTTCTAGTTTCTTCTTCTCATATTCAGAAAGAATTGGAAGTGACCAACATTTTGACCAGACATCTTTCGGCGGGATTGCCGCTGATAAATATGGCGAAGAAATAAATGAACTTGTCTCTTTAAGCTGAGATTGAGATAACGGTGGAATCCAGCCTATAGAAAGTAACTTTCCCAACAAAGGCAAACTCCATCCTTTCTCTATCCATTCTTGAGGAAAAGGTTCTTTACTAGAAACTGGTCTTATCAGAACAGTCCAATCCAAAGGCACTCCTGTACTAGGGAAAGCCACACTCAAACGAGGGTCCCTTATCAAACTTTGCCAACATCGTCTTAAGGGAAGGATCGCAACTCTTGCCTCCCCTGATAGCAGCCAGTTCAATCCATTACGATCATCAATAGCAAGGGCCTGAGATCTCAACTTAGTCAATGCATTTTGAGCTGAAATCTGCTCGGAGATAGAAAGAATTATTCGAGGACTATTGGGCAAAACAACAAGACCCTTAAGGCCTCGATCGAGTAAAACTTGCCATCCTTGATTGTTGGCTTCAGCTAACCAAGGATCTCCCTTACGGAAAAGCATTACCCATGGGCTTACACCTATTGGGAAAACACATCTCGAGAGGGGTGAACCAAGGTTTTCAAGGAAAGATATTGCCTGATAATCCAAGCTTGCCACTAAAGCTTCACACCCAACTGGTTTAAGAAGCTCTAAAGGCAAAGTATTAAGCCATCCATCACCAAGCGCAAGTAAGTCAGAGCCATTTTGAATAGCCGCCGTAAAAGGTGCTTCTCCAGATTGAAAGTTCAAGGGCTTAAAACTCCAATTGGCAGGCAAAGTCCTCAACAATGTTTTTGGCAAATAATTAGAAGCAGCCCTTAGAACAGGCCTATCAGAAGCATTACCACAACCTGCAATGCCACCCAATCCTGCTAAAACCCCCAACCGAAGAAACTTTCTTCTACTGAGAAATAAAAATGTCATTCCTTAGAAAAAAAACTCATAAGAGCCAATCACCGTTCCAAAATTTGAACAGCCTTTTCACAAGCATCAACAAGTTCAAGACAACTTGCACCATTCAACTGAGCCAAAGTTAATAACGCCCCAGCGCCAACGCCTTCTTTTACAAATCCAAGCTCATAATCAAGTAAAACCTTTTTGGTACTTGTTTCAAAACGAAGGCCACTAGAGATGCCAAGAAGCTCTACTTCAAAATGTTCACCAACATTATCCATTAAACAAGCTAAAGGACTTTTACTTTTACTTTCAACTTTCGACTTATCTTTTGAAAAAAATATTTTGTCTTCTGCCAACCATGCAGTTGTCCCAATAGAAACATCTCTCACAAATTCTGATCGCAAAGAAGGCTTCAAAGAATTGAGAGCTAATGCCAAAACTGCCAACATTTGACTTCCTCCTCCTAGCAAGACTGGCTGACAAGCATCTCGTGCCCCTAATAAAAGTCCTGCAGCAATAGCCTGAAAAGGATCTCCAACAGCTGCTATCAAGTTTTTTGAGGAAGGTGAAGGTCCTAAACCTGCAGCACTCAAACCTTTTTCAACAAGATTCTTTTTAAGTGCAATAGGAGGGTTTCGGACACTACCACTAATAAGATCTGATACAGATAATCCCAGGCCAGTTAGAACTGCCTGTGCAGTTGTCGTGCCTCCTGGAACACACTCTGCAATTAGAAGTGGTCGTCTCATCTTTTTTCCCATTAAGAAGCCCTTTCCCCAAAGGTTCCTAACTCGCTCAGAATCCATAGCCTGACCAGAACTCACGCAAGACGCAGGGCCAAGAGAAGGAGACTCAACACGAATGTATGGGAATGAAGGGAACTGAGACAAGCCTGCTGCTATTACTACTGGATCTACACCAATCCAACGTGCTGCGACAAAGCTAATCAATGCAGGAGAAACACCTGCTGAAAGAGGTGGTAAAGGCCAACGTCTCCCCTCCACAGGTCCATTCAAAATCAATTCTGCATCTGCAATTGCGGTGTAACTCCTTGATTCAGAGGTTGCCCCTGCTGCAGAGATGCCAGGCACCTCTGCAGTACGCGAACCTGCAATCACTAGAAGTAAATTAAAATTCTTTATCCCATCAAGCCAAATTTCAACCCAGTTTTTTATTCTCGATGAATACGCACCAGTTCCAAAAGCTTTGCACCCTTTAGGAAGACCTAAAGGAGAGCAATCATCTTCAGAGTGGATCCAAAGCGACGAGGCCATTTAATACACTTGGTGGCTCAGGAATTGGAGCCTTTAATCTTGGAAAAATCCAAAAAGCAACTGCATGTAGAACCAATACATATACCAGCTCTTGAATGACGACCAACAAAATGGCTGCTATTTGAACCTGAAACAAGTCTGGTGTTGTGGAAATATTTAACAACCCAAATATTCGCTCAAGAAGACCTGATCCTGCTTTGGTGATGATCACCCAAAGATTTTCACCAACTAAAAGGGATAAAATTAAAACTCTAAATAAAAATCCAAACGTTCCAACAATCACTCCACAACCCCAACTAAACCACCAACTCATTCCACTTCCCCAACTCCAACCAAGTAATAAAGCTAGACAACCATAAGGGAATAAAACCAAAGGGCCCCTCACTGGTCCCATCAAGGCAACTAATAAAAGGATTGCCAAAGATATCCCTTCAAGTCCTGAACGTGATCCTCTTCGAACCTGCAAGAGTGCAATAGGCAATGGCAATGCAAGTCGAAACAATGCACCTCCTATAGGTAAATAATAAAGGGCTACCCAAATAAGAGCAGAAGCTGCAGCCAAATAGGATGTTTCCATCATCTTTAAAGCCTCAGATCTATTCATTCGCTCTGAGGGTCGAGAAACTCTTTTTGTTTTTAACCTCGAGATCCGCTTCAGAAATCTAATCAAGGCCTTAACCCTTTTGGTGGAGAGACTTTGATAAGTGAATTTCCTGGAACTCTTTCGATTCTCTCAACTTCAAAACTAATCCCTGCGCTTCTCAATGCCTTTGTTACTATTTCAGCTGGAGCAGAAGGGTTTGCTCCAGATAGCTTGATAGTTATTCGATAAGGACTCGGAGTAAAAGTACTATTTACTAAATCAAGATTCACTTCCTGGGTGGATGAACTTTTTGGTTTAACTGTCGTAGATTTTTTGACATCTTTTGTTATTTTTTCCTCTCTTTCTATAACGACTTCGTCTATTTCATCAGCAACTATACTCTCTTCTTTTATATTAATAATATCATCTAAATCCTTATCTTTAACTAGCTTAGCTTTAACTAGCTTATCTTTCTTTTTGGAGATATTTTCAGGCTCTTTTTTCTCACCATTTTCTAATATAAGTTCTTTTTGGGGAAGATCAAAGCGGCTAGCAAGCTTTTCACCTATTGGAGAATTACTGCAAGATTGAATTGTCAGGAAGGAAATAAATACTAACCCTGTCCTAAAAAAAACCAAACTAGTCTTTAAGTGAAAACAAGGCATTAACTTTCCCCTTGTTTAATTATACGAA
>QCRX01000009.1 GCA_003209275.1 Prochlorococcus sp. AG-463-P14 | reverse complement strand
GCTTCTTGAATTGGCAATACAACTTAAACGTGGCGATCGCCGTATAGATCTCGGTAATCGTGTCTTAGGACTAATTTTTACTAAGGCCTCCACAAGAACAAGGGTAAGTTTTCAAGTTGCTATGGCGCGATTAGGAGGTCAGACAGTAGACCTTAATCCTCAGTTGACTCAATTAGGTCGTGGAGAACCATTAGAAGATACCGCTCGAGTACTAAGCAGGTTTTGTGATGCATTGGCAATTCGAACTTTTGCTCAAAAAGAATTAGTGGACTATGCCCTCTGGGCTTCCATTCCAGTCATCAATGCTTTAACAGACTTGGAGCATCCTTGTCAGGCACTCGCCGACTTCCTTACGCTCAAGGAAGCTTTTGGGGAGTTAAAAGGACAAACGCTTGCTTATGTCGGAGATGGAAATAACGTCGCTCATTCTTTAATGATTTGTGGAGCACTTTTAGGGGTAACTATCCGAATTGGGTGTCCAAATGGATTCGAGCCATTGAATTCTGTAATTGAAAAAGCTCGATCACTTTCTACTTATGAGGCCAAAATTGAGATTACTAATGATCCTTCTGAAGCTGTGAAAGGAGCTCAGGCAATATATACAGATGTTTGGGCTTCAATGGGTCAAGAGCAAGAACAGCGTGAGAGGGAAAAGGCTTTTCAAGGTTTTTCTTTGAATGAATCCCTTTTGTCAGAAGCAGATCAAAAAGCAATAGTTTTGCATTGTTTACCTGCTCATCGAGGAGAAGAAATCAGTGCTGAACTAATTGAAAGCTCTTCCAGTCGTATTTTTGATCAGGCTGAGAATCGTTTACATGCGCAACAAGCTCTTTTGGCAGCTTTACTTGGAGGCCTTTAAAGCTTGTCAGTTTAAATTTAAATAGGTACAAATGTATTGTAGAACAAATACGCGTCTCTGATGCTTCTTCCTTCAGAAGATTCTTTAACGCCTGCCCAACAACAGTTGTATGACTGGTTGGCTGATTACATAGGAACACATCATCACAGTCCTTCGATTCGACAGATGATGCAGGCAATGGGATTGCGATCGCCAGCACCTATTCAAAGCAGACTTAGACATCTGCAAGAGAAAGGATGGATTACCTGGCAAGAAGGTCAAGCTCGAACTTTGCAGCTAGTTGGTGGAATCACTTCCGGAATACCTGTACTAGGTGCAGTAGCAGCTGGCGGATTGGTAGAAACGTTTGATGATATTGAGGAAAGGCTGGACCTTTCTTCGGTTCTTGAAACTAGAGGTTTGTTTGCTCTTACAGTTAATGGAGATTCCATGATTGATTCATATATTGCGGATGGGGATGTTGTGTTAATGGAACCAGTTCAAGAGCCTTCTCGTTTAAGAAATGGAACTGTTGTAAGTGCAATGGTTCCTGGCAGTGGAACAACTCTTAAACATTTTCATCGTAAAGGACCTTTAGTTCGTCTTGAAGCGGCAAATCCCGCTTATGAACCTATTGAGCTAGATGCTGAACAAGTTCATGTGCAAGGCAAGCTTTTGGCTGTATGGCGACATATGTAATTCATAAGAGGTGTAAAATTAATAAAAGCTACCAATGTTGTACTAGTCAGCACAACATTGACTTCGAAGTTTTGGGGCCATAGCTCAGCTGGTAGAGCACCTGCATGGCATGCAGGGGGTCAGCGGTTCGAGTCCGCTTGGCTCCATTGGTTTTTTGCAGAATTAACTAGTTGTTTCGCAGATCAGTGGGTACCATTCATATGTTTTTTTCGCCAAAATACGCCTTAGCTTAGACAGCTAGATAAGACAGCTCTATTAAATCCTGAGCCAAACTGATCAATGTGTTAATGGAAGGAAGTAGACTCACTTACCGGATAGAAAAAAGGTAATGACAGCGACTGCCTCTTCTGCGCCTGCTCTTAGAGATAATCGTGGGACTAATGAGCTTCCACCACATTTAGATGAGAACCTTTTAACTCCTAGGTTCTATACAACTGAATTTGAGAAAGCGGCTAAAACAGATTTAGGGAAAGCACGGGAAGAATTCGAGGCGATTTTTAAGGAGATGGAGACTGATTACAACCTCACCCATTTCGATCGAAAAGCTTCACTTGATCGCCTTCAGGACCTTTCGCCAAGTGATAAAGCAGTTTATGAAAGTTACCTTGTACGCTCGGTTGTTTCTGAATTTTCTGGATTTTTATTATTTAAGGAGATTTCTAATAGATTCAAAAAAGCGGGTCGTAAGGATCTAGGTCAATTTTTTCAATTTCTTGCTAGAGATGAGGCTCGACATGCTGGTTTCTTAGGTAGAGCTTTGAAAGCAGAAGGAATAGATGTTGATTTACCAAATATTGGGAGGAAAAGAGCAGCGACATTTTTCCCTCTTAGTTGGGTTTTGTATTCTTTATATCTTTCAGAAAAGATTGGATATTGGCGTTATATCTTGATAAACCGGCACCTTCAAGCCAATCCAGATAAAGCTTGTGCGCCTCTTTTCGATTTTTTTGAGCCATGGTGCCAAGATGAGAATCGCCATGGTGATTGCATCAATTTAATGATGCGTTGTTGGCCAGGGATGACAAACGGATTGCGTGGCAAATTGCTTAGTCGATTCTTCCTTTGGACAGTTTTTCTTACTCATACCCTTACTGTCTGTGAGCGAGGTGATTTTTATGAACTATTAGGAATAGATCCTGTTCTTTTTGACGAAGAGGTAATAATTCAAACGAATAACACTACCCGTAATGCATTCCCTTGGGTTTATAACTTTGATGATGGTAAGTTCCTTGAAATGAGGATGGAAATATTGGAAGCTTTCAGAAATTGGAGAGCAAGCTCTGGACTTTCAAAACCATTAGCATTAGGTAAATTCATTTCTTTAATTCTTAGGCAATTTGCTCTTCCAATGGAAAAGACTAATGCTGTTAGATATGGATGATAACTCTCTTGTCTAAACTATTTTGGGTTAAATATCAAAGGGACTTCCTTGTTTTTGTTTAACAGTATCTAGATAATTCCGAAATTGCATTTCATAAACCTCATCTTCATTTTGGGTCTCAGCTTCTAGAGGACCAGTAGCTTTAGCTATACATAACAATCCATATCCTTTAGAAATCATTGCCTTTGAGAGGCCGATTCCATCTTTTTGGTCAAATCCACCTGTCAAGATTTTGACTGCGCAGGTTGTACAACAGCCATTTCGACATGAGAAAGGAAGACCTTCTCCTTGGGCTTCAAATGAGCGTAAAATGTATTCTCCTTCTGGAACTTCAAGAGTGATTTTGCGCCCGGCCTGCCGATAGTGAATAGTAATTTTGTGAAGAGGTTTCATTTAACTGGTTTTATTTAAATGTGTTGAGACTTTTAAACGAAACTAGAAAGGTAAAAACTTTAAAGCATGGGATTCTTTCTTTTTGATAGGAACATTTTTATCAGTGTTAGATGAATTCAGTTTCATTGTTAAGTTAACCACTTATATCTCGAATAATTGGTGCTGGAGGCAGCCCCATAGCACTCTCGCGCAATTTATTTATATCTAGAGGAACAGTACAGCTTTCACCGCCAAAACGTAGTTTGAGCCAATTAATTGCTTGAAGGTCTTCTGCAACTACTGCTTCTACTCCTTTACCTGGAAGCTTAAATTCTTCTACTAGTTCAGGAGAAAGGTACCAGAAAGGTACATCTTCGCCTTTTCGCCGCCTCCGCTCTATAACAGTTTCACGTAGTTGCCCATTGCCGCTTAGCTGGCCAGCAGGAGCTAAGAGTACATATAAAGCGTTGGGCTCTGCCATAAAGAGAAAGTTTGAAAAATACTTCAATTCAAGGATATCGCGATAGAGCAGGCATTACTGCTTTATCTCCCTAGTTTTTTGAGGATAACCTTTCTTTTCTTTATTTTGCAAGAATCATCTTGTGAATTATAGAAATAAGGACGTAATTACTTTTGAAGAAGCTTAAAAGACTTTTATTCCTTGAACTTAGCTTCTTAGATGGCCTCTGTATTTGATTTAATTGGGAAGATTAAGAAATTTATATAGACAATAAACCAATAGGTGCAGTCAAGTCATATCAAGAAACTAGTCCTGGTAAGCAATGAACATGGCTGGTTATTAATTCCTTTTTAGGGTCTAAGCATAAGTCTGGTAAATTTGTGATTATTACTGTAATTTTTAATAAGGTGTTTAGAATGCAGAAATATGAGTTTAATGATTTGACTGAGAAAGCTAAATTAAACACAATAAAGCTATTCGACACCCCTTTGATACATATAGAGGTTCTGAAAGAGGAGCTTGTAATTATAAACAGGGCTTATTCTTGGGCCTTTGATTTAGCAAAGAGTACAGAGAGTGTTATTAAATCTAATCGTGGAGGTTTTCAAAGTAAAGTAAGTAATGATATGGATACATTACCCCCTGACCTGTTCCACTTGTTCGAGAAAAAATTAAGCAGCCTGCCCCTTTGTAATTTAATGGGTTGGTGGCTAAATGTAAATAAAAAAGGTGATTTTAATATAGTTCATACACATCCATTGGCAGATGCATCAGTAGTTTTTTATCTTACAGATAATCAAGGTTCACTAGTTTTTCAACACCCATCAGCTCACTCTAGATGGGCATTTATTAATGCTTTTGGTGAAAAGCATGCAACCAGAATCTTTGCGAATGCAGGAGATATGCTTATCTTCCCTGCCGATTTGGAACATTATGTAGAGCCTAATGAACTGGAAGAAGTAAGAATATCAATATCAATGAATTTAAAATTTTAAAGAGATTAAAAACAATCAAAACTATATTTAATTCAAATAAGATTACTTTTCTATGATTTAGTCCTATTCGGGAAAAAATCTTTCTGTTAATTCTATTAATTGATCTCTTGGTGTATTTCTATAAGTGGCAAGAGCCCAAATATCGAATGGTGGCTTTTGCCTTGCAGTGATGGCAATATCTGCAAACCCAGCTGATGATAATTCTTGGGCCAATGTTTTTTCTGTAAAACCACAGTGATGTGCCATATGTAAATTTCCTTGCTTTAGTGCTGATAGCTGACCATACAAAATTTCAAAGGGTGTTATTGGTCCTGAGACAGATAAATAGGCCGGTTCATATAATTTATCCTCTAATACCATACGACAAATTTGCTTAATATCAGGACAAGTTATTAAAGCAAAGCCTTGAGGATTTAAAACTCTTTTGAATTCTGAAAATGCTTTAGGTATTTCATGCGGATATAAATGTTCAATATTGTGTGAAGAGTAAACGGCATGAACTGATCCGTTCGGGATCATTTTCATATTCGTCATTGAGCCTAAGAAGTCAGGTTGCTTGTTTTTATCAATATCTAGTCGAAGCTCATTCCATCCTAAGTCTGCAAAAGGAGTGTTATCTTTTCGACTATGCCCACAACCAATATGTAGGAAAGTTTGTTTGAATAGCATATTCAAGCTAATAGACTATCTCTAAAGCATGAGAAATACTCTCCCCAGAATATGTACTACAGGAGAAATTAGTCATCCAAGAATTGTGATTTTTCCTTGCACCTCGCATGAATCCTTTAGATTGGACTTTGAGGCTTGTGTTTGTGAAGGTTGATTGGGTTGCTCTAACCGTCTTAGGAATCTGGAAAAAGCTTTTAAGATAGCCATTTTTAATTAGCAACTGACCCATAATGCATGTATTGGGAACTTTTTGCCAGTCAGGC
The DNA here is from genome assembly GCA_003209275.1 of Prochlorococcus sp. AG-463-P14. GTDB lineage: Bacteria > Cyanobacteriota > Cyanobacteriia > PCC-6307 > Cyanobiaceae > AG-463-P14. Next base: position 25,637 of record QCRX01000009.1, on the reverse strand, counting down.
GAATTTGAACCTTCAAGAGGTCAGTCGCATAGAGGTTATTTAATTGTTTGATGTCTTTTATGAAACAGGGATTTTTGGATGCTTTGATGAGAAGAATAGAAGGAAGGAGGACATTTCATGGTCAGATTTAGCTATAGATCTGTATCTCAGTGAACGTCAGAAGAGGTTGACGATGAGTTAAAAATGGAATGTAGCAACAGCTACCAAAACGTTCACCTTGCTTTTGCAGGGCGCAGTTCGACTCAAGCCATGGAACGGGGACTTGAGCCTTTCTCGGACTCTGAATCATGCAAACCCTTACCTATCGTGGAAAAAATTACACTCAAAAGGGATTGAACCCTATTCAAAATATTGTGAGACTCACTTACAGACAAAGTACTTACTTAAGTCGTCAACCAACTTTGAAAGAAATTGAGCACGAATATACCTATCGTGGCGTAAGATACACAAAGTAAAATACTGATATATGATTAAACTTTGTTTTCTAAAAGCTCCGCTTGAAGGGGCTTTTTTATTCGCAAAATGATTTTGACTAAGATGTAATTAGATTAATAATTAATTTGCGTAATTCATTTTGCAATCTTTGAAACCATCACCAGTTAATTCAATAATGTCATTCTTTACTCTCATTCGAATCCTGTTTAAGTCTCTAATGTGAATTGCTCGTTTACCAATTTCTTCAAGGCCTAGATTCTCATCTTGGCCTTTTCTAATTGCATGCTCGGCATCCCACATTTTTCCATTAATATTATAGAGGTCATCTACTAGTTCAGACAACTTACTGTTCTCCAAATCCAACCCTTGCTTATAGTAGTCTATCTGCCTTTTCATATCCTCTACATCTATTTCAGATGGATCTAGACGCTCTATTTTTAACATTGCAATTGTATATCTATCTGCTACCTCAGGGATAGGAGTGATAATCGGCTTTGCCATTAGATTCTTTCAAGGGCTCTAGCTCTAATCATAACACCTTATATTAGACATTTGGGAGGCGGTTTTAACATGGCAATAATAATGTCTTTAGATAAAAAAAAAGAATATTATTGTTTTAATATTTCATTATTAAATAAGGTTTAATAGATACTAAATTATTGTTCTAAAATCATAAGTTAATAAGTTAATCATTTTGAGCTACAGTATAGAAATCAAATTATTAAGCTACTCTCAGAAGTATATTAAATGATAAAAAAAATAGTTGCCTTATCCATAGAGATATTGTCAGGATTGAGACTGGTTGTTCTATTTTTAGCTGTGAAGTAACAACTTTAATTTTTATGTAAATTTGATTAATTTCAAATAGGTTAGATAAATATTCAAGTGCTTACTATAGGTTATTCTATAAACTTACAATGTAAGAGATTTAATAAAATTAGGACTGATCTTATGCTCAAATTTATTATCTATCCAGTAGAATGGACTTTGATAGATATCACTGATTGAATTTGGTATATCTGGGAACTTGTTTCTGTATTCAGACCTTACAAAAAATGCATTTGAACCTGTTTGCGGATTACAAGCACAAAGAAAATAACCATGTGATTTAAATAACTCAACAAATGCTCCTAGTGAGGCCCCAAAATAACTATCACCCTCCCATCGATGTTCTCCATTGTATTCCATCTTCCAATTCGATTGAGGAGGTAAAATACCATTATATTCACATATGAATAAGTTTGGCTTTGCACCAAACTTTAAGAGTTTTTCTGTAATGTCTAGATCATTGCCATCAAGATCTATAGAAATTATCTCATGTTGAGAAGTCCTATTATAGGAGAGAGATTCTTGATAAATATCAATGATATTATCTTTATCTATCCATTGCATTTTGAATTTCAACCTTTGCGATTGATTGTGATCAAAAGCTAGTTTCTCGCCGCCGTACCAGCTGCCTTCCCATCCAAGTGAAAGTAAAATCAAGGAATTATTCTCTAGACCATCTCCTACCCCTAGCTCTAGGAATGTTGGCCTAGAGGAAGTACTTACTCTTCCTATGATTTCTATGGTTAGGCCATCCTCATCGGTTTGAGAGAAAAAATGTTGAGCATATTTGCGAGCAAATTCATTTTTGCAGCTTTTTAGCCTTTCCCTATATGCAAGCTCCGTAATCAGCTTGTAAGTTCTTATGTGAGTACGTTCAGTAGAAACTAGACTTAAGAAAATTGGTTTAAGCAATTCTTTGATCAATGACATTGTAATTTGCTTTTAACATTTATTACCTTAACAATTAAATTTAGAAAATCAATTCCCACCTTGAAAACAATAGGGAAAATACTTTCTTGAAATTTCAAATGATTCAAGCCTAAACTTATGGCACATTATTTATTCTCTGTATTTTACATTTATTTAGGAAGCAGAATATGAACAGGCTCGCCAAATAAATTAATCTTGGAAAAAATATAATCATTAATGCTGCATTCATTATTCTGAAAGTATGTATCTTTCAGTTGATTCGCAATGCTAAGTCCATAGTCGATAGAACAATTTTTTTTCTCTAGAAATATTCTGGTTGATGCAGACTTGGGCGAGCAATTTGGAGTTACTGCGATAGATACTTTCCATTCCTTGCCTTGATTTGTATTGCAAAGAAAGTCGTTTACTGCAATCGTAACTTCTGGATTTAAAATGTTAAAAAAATCATCGATTATAATTATTCCTTCGGCGGTAGCAATCTCGTCGGCAAGCTTTAAATCACCTATTACATCTTTATATAGATGACTACCATCTATAGAGATAATTCTAAAGCTTCTTTTATAGCTTTTAATTTTGGAAATTATTTCAGACTGATAGGAATATCCTTTGAATAAAATAGTTTCTCCTCGTATATCTCTGTTAAATCTTTTAAGTGACTTAATATTAGAAGAGGCCTCTCTGAGGATATCGACACTCTGCATATTCTTATTAGGATAATTAACTATGAATGGGTCAATCCCTAAAGTGATCTCTGAATCATTCCTTGAACATACGAGATGAGAGATGGTTTTCCCTAGATACACCCCTATCTCCAAGCTATTTCCTTTGATACTATTTAGAGCCTGAACATTTATAGCCCCTTGGATTGCGGCTCCACAAATGGGATGTAGCCAACCGTCTATATCTATTCCTGGATCTTTGTATAGCATTAGAGGGCTTACATATTTAAAGGCTATTTAGCTAAGTCTATTGTTTCTCAAGTTAAATATCTTAAATGTAAACTTGTTTATATTCTTACTTCTTGCATTTTAAGCGAGAGTGAATATTTTTCGTTTTTCCACCAGAAAAAAAGTTCTCTCTGAAGAGAATCGATTTGATTTGGCTTTAGTATTAGTTCATTTACGTATGATAAAACTTCATTCCAATTCTTGAATATTGGCATAGGAGGAAGACCAGTATGAAACAAATTGTCCATGCACTCTTTGGAAATAATTGACAATGGAATTGAACCTGCCTCTAAAGACTCATAAAATCGAAATGTTTCAATATGCCTGGCACCTCCAGGGCAAATAGTAAACATTGAATCTAATAAAATATGTTTATACTTATTGCTATCTACTCCTCTACTAAATTCTTCCCCTAAGTATAAGAAGTTACTGCCTAGATCAAGACTTTTAAATTGTTTAATAGCTTTTTCTCTTTCGCTATTAGGCCAATTAGTCCCTACAAAATTCCAAACAAATTTTCTTTTGCTAGACTTTACCCATGGATTAAAAGCTAAGAAACCTCTAGTAGCCCCTAATGGAAAGTTTCTGACATTTTTATGGATATCAAACCTTGATTGGTTAAAGTTTCTCCAAACTATAATAGAAGGACTTATGTGCTTGTAAAGCCAATCTCCATCCATTCCCTCTTCATCACTTAGGTGAATTATTGATATCTTCTGAGAATTAGAGATTGCATTAATTCTTTTAATTCTCATATTTTGAGTCATATTCCTTTCTTCCTCTGTTAAATTTTTTCTCAAGGTATGAATTCCTGATTCAATGAGATATACCTTTGTTTCTTTATGGACCTTGATTTGAGTTATATTTTCGTACCAGTCGACCTCTTTTATCCATGTCGGTTTAACTAAGTCTAGTATCCAATCTCTTTCGTATTGAAATCTCCATTGGCACCCCCACAAAACTATTCCTTCTAATTCAAATGACTTAATTCCATCCATCTTCAATATTCGGTATATTTTACATTTATAATTTTATAATAAAAATCTATAATTATAGGTTTCTATTATGCATAAGTTTTTAATTGACTTAATCTTTACAACCTTTGCAAAATATTACTCATCTATATAGAGAAGATATTTGAAACTGAATAGTTGCCATCGCTTCTTTCCAACTGTTAGGAGCCTCTTGGCAAACTATTCGTGCAGTTTTATACCATTGAGATTCTCGTGCTCCATTAGCTCCAGTGCCCCATCTCCAGCAGGGAGCGTATTTTAAAAGTATCCATGTAGCTACACCAAGAGCACCTGAAAGATGTGCTACAGATGTATCTACTGTTATGCATGCATCACAGGCTTTGATGATTGAGGAAGTAACATCAAATGACTCTGTCTCGTCAATTCTTGATTGCATGTCTGTAAATTTTTCTTTAAAGGAGCAGTCCCTCCATAGAACTTTACTTTCACCTTTTTGAACTGAACAGAATTTTATGTAATCAAGCTTTGCAAGTGGCGAAAATTCTTCGATATCTATATGTCTTGAGCCTGGCTTAGTCTTTTCATAAATCCACCTCTGAGCTGACCAATTCAGACAGATTAGGATCTCCTTCTTTGACTTTCTCATTAGCGAGCTCCATTCTTTAGATGACTGTTCATCAGCCTTAAGATATTGATTATTTATTATTGGTACCTTTTGGCTTGCTTCAGCTAATAGGCCCATTGATATGAATGGTAGCCATCTCGTTTTATTCGGATTTTTTGGCGTATATTTATTTACTACCAAATCGAATAGATTGGAACGACGAAATAACTCAATTAAATCAATTGGTACAATGGCGATTAACTTTTTACATTTTGGTTTTAGCAATTTTGCATATCTACTAAATTGAATCATATCTCCTCTTCCCATTTCTCCGATAATTAAGACCTCTTCTATTTTCGATGATAGATCTGAGGACTTGTTGATTTTTCTAATCTCATTTGGGTAGGTTCCATTGTTTGGCAGAACATTAATTCTCTCCTCAAATAATCTAAGTCCTAATTTATAGTTCCCCTTTCTCATAAGCGCTTGTCCTAAAATTAATTTTGATTCCTTATCGTCGTCGGAGTAATGCATGGCGAAAATACATGACCTAATCTCACTACTGGTATCTCTTATTTGCTGATAAGCTTCTGCAAGCTCTAGATATTTTTTAGGATTTGTAGGCTCTAATAGTAATTTTAGCTTTCGAGCTTTAATTATTTTTGAGGTCAAGTGCATTTTTTTGAAACATGATTAATTTGTACCTTTCTCGTCGTCTGATTATCTTTAACTCGATAGTTCTGCTTTTTTCGAATAATAATTAAATTTTTAATTAGGTGATCTTTTATGTCTTTTGAGAAAAAGAGAGAATTTAGTGCATAAAAAAAGCAGAGTTTGCCTCTGCTTTCAATAAAAACCTGTGCGGCATTCATGGATTCATGCATGCCGCATTTTAATTTGATATAGCTCTCAGACCTAATAGAGGTCTAAGCTTTCATTCGATTGAACAGCTATTCAGCGTTGGAAGCGCTGTGAAGGATCATTTTTGTCCCTGGCATACCAATGAAATTGGGATACCTGAAGAATGGCAATTAAGCCAAAGATCGCTGGAATCAACTGTAAACCGCCTGAGGGCTTGACTAGACCAAGATCAGATGGATGTGGTAGTTGTGCTGCGAAATCAATGATGTGCGTGAAATCAATCATTAATTAAAAGACTAAACCCGGTATTTATAACCTAGTAACCACTGCCTTAGATCCGCTCTGTCGCATCTTGAAAAGTGACCACTACAAATGGAGGGTCTCAATCGGTGTCTAGTAGGGGCCAGTTAAAGGATTTCCACTATTTTATTCAGGCCACTAGTTCATGCGGGTCTGGGGTTAGCTTGACCGCCCTTCCTAGGGAATGAAAGATCTTTGCGTGACTGGAGTAGCTAGAAATTGCTTGGGGGAGTGTCTTAGGTTTTAGGAAGCGTGTGCTGTTATCGCTCATAATTAAAGCTATGACTAGCTCATTGGCTAATTATTTATACTTATGGACAAGATGTAAGTTCGTTGCTAGTTCTTAATTAGTTAAATAAGGTGCTCTCATGGAAGGAAATGTTGTCGTTGTTCTACTTTCGTCACTCTTGCTTTCAAATACGGTTAAAGATCAAAATGAATTTATCAAATACGGTGGTTTCGTTGTAGCGATTGCTTGTTTGTGTATTACATTCCTATCAGGAGGAGGAGCAGCTTCTTAGGGTTTTAAATTAGTATTATTAAGCTCAAGCTATTAAGAGGGTATCTATATTTCCATGCCCTCTTAAATTTGATTTCAACTGAGCTTGTAATTCCTCAACCTTAATACTTAATTGATTGATTTAGTAGAGGATCTTCCTTCTGCACGATCAATTGAAGCTAACGAAGACTTCACATAGGAGAGTCGTCTCTCTGTGTGATGCAGAGAACGTGTTAGTTCATATCTTCTTACACGTCGCCATTGGTGCCAGAAGAAATCCAAAGCTCTTAAGCGCTTCCTCTTCATTTTTTAGGTTGACTCGCTACTTCTCATTGTGTTGACTAATCAACATCAGATCAACCATTTTGGGTTTACTTCTTATCACTTGTCTTTCTTTATAGAAACCTTTGGTTTCTGAATAGTGCTGACTTTTTTAGTACCATGCTTTCAGCAGAGATTTTCGAGGGTTAGACCGACAAGTCTTTTCTTGGCGGCTTTTCTCGGTTTATAAAGTTAGATTAAATTTGTGATTCTCAAATTAGTTAATTTACAATCATTTATTTCTTTGAAGACTTCTTCATGCTTTAACAGATTTGAATACTTAAATATTATAAAATAGTATCAAACACTAGTTTCTCTTTCCAATGAGTATTCAGAAGGTTCTTAAAGGGATTGCATATGTCTCGGCATGGGTCCTTGTATGGGGAACGGTAGGTTCAATCATTGATGCTGGCTTGTTAAATGTGGATCTCTATGATCTTGGAAGCATCGGGCAGAAAAGTATATTTATAGTTGTTGCTATCATTTGCATGGCTGGAGGATGGTCTCTTTATTCAGAGGTATTAGGCAGAAGTGATAAAGATAATTAGTAGCAATATGATGGTTTAATGATCACTATACTGAGTAGATCTATTGCTATTCACTATTCAATTAATATTGCTTATTTTAAGTGCAAAATGCTTTTAGAGAAAAATCATGATGGAAATTTTAATTTTCACTAAATCTTATTTATTTTTTAGCTAATTTTTCTATATATAATATATCTAGATTACTTTTATACTCTATGAATAAGATTTTCGAAATAAAAATAAACTCAATATTCAAAATTGAACAATAAAAAGCAGGGCAAAAGCCCTGCTTTGATAGATCTTTCGGATAATTTATTATTGTTTTGTGATGTTGTCCTTGGCGGTCATGTTGACTCCTTCAAAGTCAGGGCCAACTATGACACCAACGACTGCAAAGACAATCAAGGCCAAAATCCCAGCGACTTGAGCTGTGGGTGCAGGTGTACTTAATAGTGCGGCGAATGTCAAAGGAAACATGATCATGAGATATAACCCAGTATTAATAACAGGACTGGTCTTTGAAAATGGCAAGTTATTTATACCTATTAACTCCGGACTATCTTTTGACACTTCGATGAGATTCAATTGTCTCTCGACTTAGGTAACTTTGTCCGTATTCTTGCGAAGTTCTCTTCATTAGGTAAAAGTAGACCTGTAGTTTTGTCTTTTGGTCTGCTGTAAGAAAAAGGTTTAGTTTCATTCCATCGCTGAGGGAATCTTTATACTTTCGTTAAAACATCAAGGGTTTAAAGTACTCTCGATAGTGCTTTAGGTAATTTTTCTGTTCAGTAAGGGCTGCATATAGTGTTTTGTACTGATGACATCCGTATTGACTTTGCCTAATGTCTTTGTGACCGGGTGATGGGGATCAGTCGGTCTTTTCAAAGGGAAGTGGTCCCTCAGTTCTGCATCTGGGGGATTTCTCTTTATTCTTTGTTGGGATCTTAATTATGTTGCCTTTTCACAGACTTAGCAAAGCAGAGGTTTTGCACGGACGTTTTGCCATGATCGGCCTGCTATTGCTAACTTTCTGTGAATTGTTAAGGCTTTATTAGAACATTTGACCTTATGAGTGAAGCAACTTATCTAATTGCTATTGCCTTCATTGAACAGGAAGGTAAGCGGTTCATGCCTCTGGGAGGTAAGTCCTTGGGAAAAACATTGGGATTTGATGAAGCTCCTGGACCTAAAGGTGAGGAAATTGCCTTAGAACTTTTATTGAGACTTTTTCAGCGTACTGAGCATTCAAACTTTAGAAGAGATGCTGGAGATCAAAGCCTTGTTATCGTTGAAATGACAATAGAAAATATGCAAGAAAACCTACCCTCCCTTAAGTCAAATTGGGTGGACTCAGGCGATACGGAAAAATTCTTTTCTTGTCTCTGTGAAATTAGTAAGTCTATTTGGAACGTTAGCTTCGTAAAATATCAAGGAATTCTTTTCAGGAAATTTGAATAGAGTTATTAATTACTATTGAAAATAGTAAGTTTTATTCTGCTCATTGAGAAGAGTTTTTCATAAACAACTATTTAAGGAGAGAAATTTGTTACTCCTTAAATAATTGTTTATGTTAAGCCTTAATCTTCGGCTGTTTCAAATTGGCGAAGGAGTCTGAAGCCTTTTCTTAAAACTAAAAATGCGCCATATGCGCCTAGAGCCAAAGGTAAGACAATAAGCGGATTGGTTTCGCTCATTGTTGCAATGCTTGCACCTGCTTGATACTTGCTTGGGCAAGGGGCCATGAACATGATGCTACCTAATACAGCTGCCCATCCAATGACGGATAGAACACCGTCACGGGTCTTGCCGTCATAAAAACGATCAAGTCCTGCAGGCCAGCCTATAGAAAGTAGTGCAAGACGTGTGAGAGCCTTTTTTTCTTCTTTGCGAAACATGTTTTGCAATGAACCTTTGGCTTGAGTTGAGAACGCACTATAGGTATTAAATTTTAATGGTGAGGCCTGCCTTGGTCCAGTTGTGTTATCTGCAATATTGAAAAAAACTACAATTTGCCTTGTGGGTTAAAAACAGTTTTTAGTTATGCCTTTTATTTATATCTTATTGGTTAGGGGCATAGAAGAAAGGCTTTGAAGATGATATATCAAGCCACTTTTGTCAAGAGTATGGACTCTATCAAGAGGACTGACTGTCTCATATATGATTGATATCTGAAGCTAGAGAATTGACTATTATTTTCATAATTAAACTTGTTTGATCGTACTATTATTGATTCATAAAGAAGATTAATTCTAGTAATAGGTTGTATTAGCCGGCTATAAAGTTTCTCAAAAGAATAAAGAAAAGTATATTTACGAAAATAAGTGATGCAAAGATTGTCCCAGGATTTTTTAGGCCTTTTGGAGCCGTCATTTCTATTCCAAATATTTTAAAAATAGTTTGCTTTTCTTTATCACTAAAATTCATTAGACCTGAGTTCTGCCAACCCTTCTCTTCTTTATCATTTTTGCCATTTGATGTAGTCATTTGTTTAGGATGCCTTGTTAGATGAATCTAAGATGTCTAATTAAGATAATATAGACTTGGTAGATTTTAGAGCTTTTCAGCACCTTTTACAGTTAAATCTGGAATAATTTAAAAACATATTTATACATCTAATGTTTTTTTAACTACCAAGGCTTAAGAGAAAGGTGATATCTCTGTTTGTCTTGGATCGTTATCTAGTTTTGTTTGATCTAAGTGCTTAGCAAACAAATACTTGATAGAAGTTAGGTGTTAATTAGAATAAGAATTCAATAAAAAGCCTCGTCATAATTATGACGAGGCTTTTGTCTTTCTTAGGCAGGTTTTATTTATATGCCAATGGCAAATTAAATAACGTATGCCTTAGGAGTTGAGCCTGATTGTTGCAGTTTCATCGCTTCCGATAGCAGTACGCAGTTTTTTGAAGTCAAAACCAGTAGCCCGCAGAGCATGCCAAAAATGACCTTGAAGAAAGAAGAAGCCAAGGTAATAGTGAACATTCGCTAGAGCTGCGCGTGTGCTGTGCCCCCAGAAAGCTGTGCTGTCAGAAAGATCACCTGTATCAATCCAGTATGGAGAAACTACAAATTTGAGTTGCAATGGTTCGCCATACCAAGCTTCTGGATAAACAGTAGTGTTTGTTGCGCACCAGAAGGCTGCAACAATTGCCATCCAGCCAATACCAGCTAGAGACCAGGAAAGTACTGCTTCAGCAGAGAGCAATTCAGAACCTTTGAATTTGCTGTATACGCCCAGTCGTTTTGACTCCCAGGGAGTAGATCCAGCAATGATATGGAAAGCCCCGCCAGTTATCTCAGCGAATGCTAAGAAAGCGTGACCGCCCATGACGTCCTCAAGACTATCTATTTCAAGGAAGTCAAACTGACGATGCCAAATCATTGTCAGATCGAGGTTGTAATTAACCTGACGAATTGCACCTAGGGCCGGGTCATAGATGCCATGGATTCTGGCCCATTCAACGAACCAAACACATGCAACACCAAAGAAGATCAAATGGTGGCCAAGGATGAAGGTCTGGTTGTCAGGGTTCTTCCACTCAAGTTTGAACTTTTTAGCTTGAAGAATCTCTGAGTCCTCGACGTTCTCGTCAAAAAGAACGGCATGCAATAAACCACCTGCTCCATAGACCATGGAGAAGACGAGGTGAAGGATGGCGATTGTGGCAACACCTGCCCCTGTCCAAACTCCAGCGTCGTCGAACCCAATGCCGACAGAAGCTAAATGAGCTAGGAAGAGTGAGCTCTGATGACCCATTGGTAAGGAGGGGTCAAAGCGTGCAAGCTCCCAAAGGGTGCTTCCACCAGCCGCAAAGCAAATCAATCCTGTGTGCCCTACGTGAGAGGCAATGAATCGGCCTGAGCGGTTGGTGACCACAGAATTACCAGCCCACCACCCGTAGGTGACGTCTGGATTTCCATAGGTCTGCATAATTTTTAAGCGATAAAGGCAAAATACCCGTTGAACCCTACAAGCTTCTCAATTCATATGCTCGGAATAGTTAAAGGTCTTTATTTAGAATTCTTTGATTAGGTTCCTAAACCAGAGCCAGTTGATGCTGAAAATAGGATTAATTCAAATATTTAGAGCTAGTTTAGGCTTTTCGTTTTCTGCAAATTGCTTCTCTTGGAAGGGTTTTGCCGCCTGTGCTAGTCATGGCTTGAAAAATCGATCAAAGGTTCAATGTTTTTGCAGGTGTTTGGCTTCTTGATTTGTTCATAGAGATTTTTCATTTACAGAAACCATGCGCATGGATTGGATCTGGCTATTAACTCTTTTTCAAATTATTCTTTTGGTCCCTATATGGACAAAAAAAAGCCTCGCCCTTAGGGCGAGGCTTTTAGGATTTAGTAAAGAGGCTCTACTAGAAAGAAAATTGAGAATCTTTGTTAAATTCTCGGGTACTAAAGGGTTCTGGGGATACCAAAAGGTCCAGTTTTATCAAGCAGACGCTTGAAGTCGAATCCCATTGCACGTAAGGCATGCCACAAGTGACCTTGGATGAAGAAGAAACCAAGGTAGTAGTGAACATTGGATAGAGCAGCACGTGTTGTGTGACCAAGGAAGGCTGTGCCATCAGAAAGGTCACCAGTGTCTACCCAATAAGGGGCTATACCGAACTTGAGCGCTAATGGCTCTCCATACCAGGCTTCTGGATAAACAGTAGTGTTCTGTGAACACCAGAAGGCTGCAACAATTGCCATCCAGCCAATACCAGCTAGAGACCAAGAAAGGATTGCCTCAGCAGAAAGCAAATCAGCCCCTTTGAATTTGGTATAGGTACCAATTTGTTTGGTCGCAATGTGGAATGCTCCACCACCAATTTGGAAGAAAGCTAAGAAAGCGTGACCGCCCATAACATCTTCAAGACTATCTATAGATAAGAAGTCGAATTGATGGTTCCAGATCTGGGTTAAGTCAAGGTTGTAATTAACCTGACGGATAGCTTCCACGGCTGGGTCATAAATTCCGTGAACTCTTGCCCATTCAACGAACCAGATGTTCGCAACACCAAAGAAGATCAAATGGTGGCCAAGGATGAAGGTCTGGTTGTCTGGGTTGTCCCATTCAAGCTTGAATTTTCTAGCTTGAATTACTTCACTGTCCTGGATATCTCCCACGAACAGTGCAGAGTGCAACAGTCCACCTGCTCCATAGACCATGGAGAAGACGAGGTGAAGGATGGCGATTGTGGCAACACCTGCCCCTGTCCAAACTCCAGCCTCGTCGAATCCAATACCGACAGAAGCTAAATGGGCTAGGAAGATCGAGCTCTGATGCCCCATTGGCACCGAAGGGTCAAAGCGTGCAAGCTCCCAAAGGGTGCTTCCACCAGCCGCGAAGCAAATCAGGCCTGTATGAGCCGCATGAGCTGCAATAAATTTGCCTGAGCGGTTGGTGACCCCAGAATTACCAGCCCACCACCCGTAGGTGACATCTGGATTTCCATAGGTCTGCATAATTTTTAAGCGATAAAGGCAAAATACCCGTTGAACCCTACAAGCTTCTCAATTCATATGCTCGGAATAGTTAAAGGTCTTTATTTTCAAGGTGCAACAGTGTGCTTCGTATCGATGCTCTAGTGGGTTATAAATACCGGGTTTAGTCTTTTAATTAATGATTGATTTCACGCACATCATTGATTTCGCAGCACAATTACCCCATCCATCTGATATTGGCTTAATTAAGCCATCAGGCGGGTTTGAGCTTATACCAGCTCTTTTTGCTATTTCAGTAGTCTTTGGAGCTTCTCAATTTTTCTACTATTCAGATGACTCCAAGCGTATTGATCCTTGGGCAAAAGGTGACTAAATAAGAAAATAAAAACTTGCCAGAGGAAGCCCTAGACCTCTTCCTTGAATTAAGAAGGAGGCAGAACCTTCGTTCTGCCTTGGTTTTTTGTATTTACTTGAGTAAGGTAAATATTCTATGACCTGGCATTATTTGATCAAAAGTGGTTAGGATTTTAAATAGCAAATCCTTCAAGAATCCTTTGCATTATTGAAAATATCTACTGACTGGCAAGAAGAAATATCGAAAAGAGATTGGAACACCTTTAATTATCCCCTTTGAAGCTCAAAGGGTGCCAGTTATGGAGATGATTTTTTTGGAGCAGTATTCTTGGGACTCAACTATTCCTATGGATGGTGTTTGAGTTTGAAGTTAAGTTAAGAAGAATCTATATCTAGTGTGACGAAAGCGAGTTATTCCATTGGCACTAATTATCCTGCTCACGTGGCCGGGTGATGGGGATTATTCGGTCTCAAACCACGATGGATATCCTTTAGTTCTTTACCGGAGGGTCTTCATTCAAAACCTCTTTAAGGATCGAAAGCTATGAACCTAGGAACCCTTTTCCTTAAATCAATTTCCACAGGAGTTATTACTAGCGAAGAGATGGCATGGGTCACTAAACATCAGCCAGACTTTTCTAGGGTTGAAGAAGCTACTGCATTAAAGCTAGGAAGATTCTTAGACCAAGGATTGATTCAACTTGGTTGTCGAATAGGTGTTTCTAAATCGTCGACAACTTAGTCCTCTGATCTTTCAGAAGCTTCTCAGTCAAACTAACCTGGCAATGGATTTAGTTGCCTTGCTCAGTCTTTAATGATCTGAGGTACCTTTTTCTCTGACCACTCCCTTCTGTATTGATTTGCCAGACAGTGGCCAATCTATTGTGGTCTTCTTGAAAATTAGGACTTAACTTCTTAGAAGCTTTTTTCTTTGAATTTTCCATATATCAATTAAACACTATTGAGTTGAACATAGGGTGTTTTCAGGACCATATTCCCTTGCATGGCTAATTCAGCTTTATGCTTGTTATTTGGATTGAATCTTGTGAAAAGCCCCTATGAGGGGTCTCAAAATAAATGGATTATCGTCTTTTCTTTCCTGCAACTAAGAGAAATTGCAATCCTATAGGAGATGCACTCTCCCAGTTCCTTCCTCAAAAAGGTACTGTGCTTGAGGTAGCTAGTGGAAGTGGTGAACATGCAGTGGCTTTTCAGAAACGATTTTCTCACTTGATATGGCAAGCCAGTGATCCTGAGCTCTCTCATAGGAAAAGTATTGATTCTTGGATCGAGCATGAAAGATTGAATTTTAAAATGCCTAAAGCTCTTGATCTTGATGTCGAGGAAATACCCTGGAAATTACCTAGCCAAATTAGTTCTTCAATTAATACAATTGTGTGCATTAATCTAATACACATATGCTCTTGGGGTTGCACTAAGTCTCTATTTTATGGATCTAGCTTTTGTCTTGAAAAAGATTGCCATATAATTATTTATGGCCCTTTTAAAGCTAATGGTTATCATACTAGTAAAAGTAATGAAAATTTCCATAAATCATTGATTAATAGAAATATTGATTGGGGATTACGTAATATTGAGGACGTGAATTCAATTGCTATCCTAAATGGATTTAGTATGATTGAATTAAGGGAGATGCCTTCCAACAATATGTTATTAGTTCTTGTTAAAAAATAGAATTACCAATTTAAACTATTAGAAATTAGGGTTTTTCCAAATGAGAAGTTTCTTATGGATTGGCTTCGAATAGGTAAAGGAGTAAAATAGAAATAATTATGTTTTTGAAATGGAAAAAGAGATTGAGTATGCCTTTTTTCTCCTAAAAGAATATTTTGATAAGAATAACGAAAATAATCAAGCAAATACTTTGGTATTTGTTGATGACCTGCCGAACGCATTTTCAAGAATTGCTTTGAGTGCTCCCCTTGAAAAAGTTTACGAAATAGGAACTAATAAGGGATTTCCTGGAGCAACTATTACAAATATGTTGATCCTTCATGGTGGATATTTTCGACTTCTAAAAGAAGGAATGCTTCAACCAAAGGCAGCAAGATTCATTGATTCTTTATACCAGCCGACTTTCCCTTCTTTAAATTACAACACTAAGAATGAATATGTAACTGCTCCTTGGATTACATTATCTGCTCAAGAAGTTTTGTTAGATATATGCTTGGATGACTATACAGTTATTGAATATGGCAGTGGAATCTCATCATTTTTCTTTTCTAGAGAGGCTAATGCTTGCTATTCATTTGAAACCAAAAAAACTGATTCTATAGAAGATTCATGGTGGAATCAGATGAAAAATCAATCCGCAATTCTTAAGGAGAATATAAACTTGCTCTCTCCTGAAGATGATTTAGATACACCAAAATCTGTAATAGACACGCTTTGGAAAGGGATAGGTAAATTATTGGTTTTTATTGATGGAGGAGATAGAAAGAAGCATTTTGATGAGTGGTCTCAATACATTATTTTAAATAAAGAATCTCCAGTAATACTGTTAGTGGATAATAGCGAGTTGAATAGATTTAAAGAATCGTTCTCAGATTTAGCTAAAAATGGAGCGTCAATATTCCATCATTATGGTTCTATCTATGGACAATTGATTAATAAAAGTTGTTCAAGCTTTATTACATACAGAAGTGATTTGTTGGTAGGACGTAACTCTGCACCAGCCAATCATGATAATCGCTGGGGAGCAATTAATTTTCAACTTTGATTATTAAAGGTCTGTTAAAAAGATTATTTTGAAAACCTGCTCAATCTGAAAGATTTGGTTGTTTTGATTGTAATAATAAAAAAAGTCTCGTGATTTTCACGAGACTTTTTTTATTAGGAATTTACCTATAGGGGGTTAAATTTAACCCTATATTCAGTTGCCTTTTTATGAGGCAGTTGATGCAGTTAGTGTTCCTAATGCTCTACCAATTCGCCTAAAGTCAAATCCACTAGCACGCAATGCATGCCAAAGATGTCCTTGGAGGCAGAAGAAAGCAAAATAGTATTGAACATTAACTAGTGCAGCCCGACTGGTATGACCAAAGAAGTATTTGCAGTCAGAGACATCACCCGTATCGGCCCAGTAAGGAGAAATACCAAATTTGAGCGTTAGCGGCTCTCCATACCATTCGATTGGGTAAACGGTTGTGTTTCCAGCTGCCCAGAATGCTGCGACTAATCCCATAAGGAATAGGCCAGCTAGTGACCAGGAAAGCACTGCTTCTGCTGATAGGAGTCCGTCACCTTTGAATTTGGTGTATTCACCAATTTGTCTGGTTGCAATGTGCCAAGCACCTCCGCTGATCTGTAAGAAGGCGAGGAATGCATGTCCACTCATTACGTCTTCCAAGCTATTGATGGAAATGAAATCGAACTGATGTCCAAAAACCATTCCAAAATCGCCATAACCAGGGAAAACAGTCCTAACGGCTCCTAGAGCTGGGTCATAAATTCCATGGATTCTGGCCCATTCAACGAACCAGATATTTGCAACACCTAGGAAAATCAGATGATGCCCAAGAATGAATGTGAGGTTGTCTGGGTTGTCCCATTCGAGCTTGAACTTGTCTACTCGACCAATCGGCCCGCCTTTGAGATCTGCATCAAAGAATAGAGAGTGAAGCAGTGCGGCACCCCCATAGACTCCAGAGAAGATCAGGTGGAAGATTGCAATTGTTGCAACACCTGCTCCTGTCCAGACACCAGCTTCATCAAAACCAATTCCTAGAGAAGCTAAATGTGAGAGGTATATAGAGCTCTGATGCCCCATTGGTATAGAGGGGTCAAAGCGTGCAAGTTCCCAAAGACAACTTGCGCCAGTAGCGAAGCAAATGATTCCTGTATGCCCAACATGAGAGCCAATGAATCGGCCAGCCTTGTTGGTCACTACAGAGTTACCAACCCACCACCCGTAGGTGACGTCTGGATTTCCATAGGTCTGCATGGGTTAAGAGTTAAAAGGCGTCAATACGCGTTGAAGAATACACTCAAGTGTGGCCTTAAGAGCAAGGCAGTTCAGCATCCTTAAAGGTCTGCCTCATAACACTTTGCTTAAAGCTGATTGAATTCTCTATCGAATGGCCTAACAAATCCATTGATTAAAGCCCATAAATTCAGTGCCTGAAAGGAGTTTTTTGAAAGTTCGGTTCTTTTCCCATAAAACTCATCAGTTGGATTGCTGCTTTTGGGCTGAGGAAAAATTGAGTCTTGAATGAAATACCCTTAAAGGTCTAAGCGTTTTGATGAGTTTTGAACTTAAGCTTGGAGTTCAAATAATTGAAACTTGTTGTTCTAAGAGGATGAGAAGATTTAAAGAAGTCAAAAAAAGAAGTAAAAGAGAGTTTTAAAACAGACTAAAGTTTTATTACTAATAGACTTTTTTTATCCTCTATCAATTAACCAGATCTTTAATTATAAAACCTTATATAGATTTATTCATGCCGAGCTCTTCCATGGCAATAATTTCTATAAATCTCCAGACAGCTCTATGCTTCCAATGACTATGCTCCCCTCCATATCTTTCTATGCTTTTCTCAATATAGCCATCACCAAAGTGGTCCTCTAACAAGTCTTTTATCTCTTTAGAATGCTTATCAAAGAATTGTTCATTTTCAGTTAGTTGAAGATGAGCAGAGGCTGCTCCTGATACACAACCTTCTTGAGCTATTAAATTTAAATTTTCAATACTATAGGCACTTATTATTTCTTTTTTAGCATTTGTTTTGTTTGTCTCAATATGCTGAGCTTTTCTTGCATTGATTAATTCACTAGTGAATAATTCAAATCTGCAAATAGGCTCACCAGTTTCTGTGTAATCACCATAGCCAGCTCCTATACAGAGATCATCTCCGTTGGTTTCTTCTTTATGCTTTTCTAAATAATCTAGAAGCTTTTTGCCAATAAGTGGCTTTGATTTTTTTATTTTCTGATCCTGTTTATTGAGATTGATTTTTGCAGCTTGAGCTGTTAATCGATTCTTGAAGCTACTCATATGTTTTGCCTAATAGTGTTTCTAGTCATTTATTTATTTTTAGATATATATCATACCATGATCAATTATCTTTTCTGTCGTGAGATTAAATATTTTGAATCAATCTTGCTGATAGACATTTTCTACCTATTGAGATTGATCTTTTGAAATCTAGACTATCAACTTTTTCTTGAGTTGCTATAGAGAGAATGAATTCTCTTAGAGAGGGTTCAATTCCTTCATCATGATAGATCTCTTTGGCAATTACTTTTGGAGAAGTGAAATTTCCTTTTTTGTCGAATGAATCTCTGGGTTTCTTGACGGTTAGAGTATTACTCTCGAGAGTTATTAGACTATTCGTTGTGATGATATTTATTTTACATTCAATTAAAGGAGCTCCCCAACTGAATATGCTTTTAAAAACAGGCATTTTATTATAGGAAATTGCCATAGCTGTATCATAATATCCAGAGTCTTGATTGTAATAAACCATAGAATCTATTGATTCATATTCGAATGATTGCGTTAATAACGAATATATGCTTAGTGAATGACAGAGACCAGTATGGCAAATGGCAAGCTTGTCTTTACTCCTCCAGTCTGATTCAAACCAATCCTTATAAGAAATACCTTTAGCCATAACAATATCTATAGATATTGGCTTACCAATATCCTCTTCATTAATGAGCTGTTGTAGTCTTTGAATCTTGGATTGATAAGGGTAATGATAGCCAATCCTTATATCAAGTTCATGATTAGATTGAAGATTCTCGAGCGTATAAGATTCTTCTAAATTAATAAACCCTGGTTTCTCTAAATAGATTTTTCCTTTATAGCCTGCATTGGCTAGCTTTGCTATATAGCATAAATGCGTTTCAGTTGGAGATGAGACGATAATTCCATCGCATTCAAATAAAGATTCAAAATAATTAGTAATTCCCTTAGCTTTCTTGCTTGGATGGAAGATTATTAGATTATCGATATTTAATTTATTTTGAAGAGTAAATATATGCTTAGATGCATGCCTTCTATAACCAATTATTCCGATTTTCATCGTTAACTAGATATAGGACATTGTTTACAGGGGGTTAACCTACCTCTTTCTCCAGATTGATGAAGGTTGCGAATCTTCTGCATTCTTTTAGAAGACCAGGCATCCTTAACTGTATAGTCTTTTGAAATCATATTACATCCTTCGGATAGAAGTGATTTGTAGTCCATATCGCAACAATTGTAACTACCATCAAACCAAATAAAAAATCTATAAAAAGGTTGGTGACAAGCTGCTTTAATATCATTTTTTGGCAAAGTATATATTTTTTCCCAAGGATTATATTTAACAAATGCTGTTTGGTCAAATAATGGAGCGAAAGTTCTTTTGTAATCTTTTTCTGATTGGATACTCTCGTTAAAAAGTACACCAGAGGCTCTGGTATTTATTTTTCTCCCTCTTGGATGTTCTGATCTTAGCTTGTTGAAAAGTCTGATATTTTTAAGAACATTCTCTAGATTACCCCCAACCCTTATATTTGGGTAATGATCTGGATTAGGAGTATCAATTGAGAAAACAACTGTATCACAAACATCTATTATTGAATTGATTTTTTGTTTATTAAGAGTGGAAGCATTAGTATTTAATTTTATATCTAGGAACTTTCCTTTGCAATATTCCAACATTTCTATAAAATTTGGATTTAATGTAGGCTCTCCTCTTGAAGCAAAAGTAATATAAGGAATATTGCCTTCTATTTGATCTATTAGCATCTTGAAAAGATCTATATCCATAAAGCCCATATATTTTGAGTCTTTTTCTGTGAAACTTTCATCTGATTGGTAGCAGAATACACACTTATAGTTACACCTTGAAGCTATTTCAATTTGTAGTAGGGGTGGGTAATCAAGTATTAGATATTTACCTTGATTGCAACTGTCGTAGTAGAATCTAGAGATAACTTCTAATAAAAGATCTTTTTTACTTCTATTCTTCTCATACTTATCAAGAGCTATTTTTAGTCTTTTTGGGGTATATAAGGAGATTGGATAATCTTTTTGATTTACTTTCCCTAAAAATAAATTTAAAAGCTTGTTTTGATGAGTGTTAAAATATTGCAGACTATTTGTTTTATTATTAGGGTAAGACTGATCGCTAATTTCAATTAGATTTAAAATATTTCTAATCATTCCTAACCCATCTTCCTGTGTATTTACACCTTCTAAAACTTTAAAACTCACAGCGAAAGACAAATTTTTTCTATAATAACATGAAAAGCAAGTTTGATTAATTCCTAGTTAGAGTATGATCTTTAAACGATTGATGAGAAAAGCTGCTATCATTGAAATATAGTAATAACAAATTATGCCCAGGACTTTAGCAATAACTTTAGCTAGGGGAGGTTCTAAAGGTATTAAGGATAAGAATATTTCCTTATGCAACGGACATCCGTTGTTATTTTATACGTTCAAGGAAGTGAAGGAAGCAAGGAATATTTCTAGATACATTGTTTCAACTGATTCTGATCAAATTAGAGATTATTCGCAAAGTCAAGGAATTGATGTTCCATTCCTTAGGCCTAGTGAATTAGCAAGTGATACAGCTACATCAGCAGCAGCTCTTCGTCACGCAGTAATCTTCTGTGAAGAGCAAGAAGGTAAAAAATACGATTATGTTATTGAATTAATGTGCACAAACCCATTCAAAAAAGCGCACCATATAGATGAATGTATTGAAAAATTGAAAACAACGAAATCGGATTCTGTGATTGGAATGAGTATATTAGAGGAGTTTCATCCTGCTCGTATAAAAAAAATAATAGATGATAAAATTGTTGATTTCTGTGTTCCTGAGCTTTCTAGTAGAAGGCAGGAATTACGTCCTTATGCATATATTAGGAATGGATCTATATATGCAATACAAAGAGATTTGTTGGTAAATAAAGGGTATCGTTTTGGAGGAGATAATAGTAGACCATATATAATGGATTATCCTGCAAATATAAATATTGATTCTCCTCAGGATCTATTGCTTAGCGAAATTTTAATGAAAAAAGGTTTTTAAATGAAAAAAATTTTAGTTATTACACCAACAGCTCACATTTTAGGTTTAAATGAGATTATTGAATCTATACCAAATTCGGCAATTAAGTATTTCCCTGAATGTACGTATACTCAATTTAACAGTCAGTCAGATGCCGATGTCATATTTACCAATCCAAATAAAAGCAATATTTATTTAGGCAGTAAAGAACTTAAACTATTTTCTAACCTTGAAGTAATTGTGACCGCTTCAACTGGAACGAATCACATAGACAAAAATTATTGCGAAGTAAATGATATAAAAGTAATTAGCCTAACTAATGAGAGACATGTTATAAATCAAATTTCAAGCACAGCAGAACATGCCTTTTGTTTATCTATGATGGCGATTAGAAATTCATATGCTGCAGCTAAATCTGTTCAAAGTAAAAGTTGGGATTATGAGCCTTATGTTGGCAGACAATTTAGAGAGTTAACTATTGGAGTGATTGGTTATGGGCGACTAGGAAGATTTTATTCTCATTACTGTGATTCTTTTGGATCCAGAGTAATTGTATATGACCCTTATAAAGATGTTGCTCACCCTCGAATTACTCAAGTGAATTCATTGACTGAACTTGCGAATAAATCTGATTTGGTAAGTATACATGTTCATGTTTCCAGTGAAACTATAGGTTTGGTTGATTCTGAATTCTTTTCTGCCTGTAAAGAAGAGCTCTATCTTATTAATACATCGAGAGGCGATATTGTTAATGAACAAGATTTAGTTCAATTCCTTAAAATTAACCCTAAATCTAAATACGCAACTGATGTATTGGCAGATGAGATTAATGGTGTGTCAAATAATTGTGTTATTGACTTTTGGAATCAACATTCTAATCAAGTTGTAATCACTCCTCACATTGCAGGTATGACTAGAGAAGGTCAATCAATAGCTTATTGTCACGCTGCAAAGCTTTTGCTAGAGTTTTTAAATAATAAAGTTTAGTTCAGATGAAATTAAAGGTTGATTTAATTGCTGAGATTGGATGGAATCATATGGGTGATATGGAAATAGCTAAAAGTATGGTTGAAAATGCCGCATTAAATGGAGCTTCTGTAGCAAAATTCCAAACATGGTCAGTATCTAGGTTGAAGGAAGGAGAATGGGATAAAGATGGGAGAAGGCAAATTTATGAAAAAGCTGAGCTCACAAAAGAGAAGCACGAAGTGCTTATAGCTTATTGTAAGCAATTAAATATTAGGTTTCTTAGCTCATGTTTCTCAAAAGAAGATGCTCAACTATTAACAGAACTTGGACAGCTAGAAGTAAAAGTTCCTAGCTTTGAAGTAAGAAATTTAGAATTAATCCAATTTTGTCTAGATAACTTTAACCATGTAATTATTTCGACTGGAACAGCTGATTTAGGAGATATTATTCAACTTTCTAAACTCACTAAAGGCTACAATGTTACAATTATGCACTGTGTTTCTGCTTACCCCTGTTTGCATTCAGAGGCGAATTTACCTCGAATAAAATTACTTAAAGAATATTTTAATACAGTAGGTTATTCGGATCATGTACCAGGAATAGCAGCTTCTGTAATTTCTTTGGAATATGGACCTACACTTATCGAGAAACATTTTACAACAGACCACTCTTTGCCAGGTCGAGACAATAAATTTGCTATACTTCCCTCTGAATTAAAAGAATTGAGTTCAATAATTAGTCTACGGAATGAATGTAATCATTCACATGGAATGAACTATCGACCTTGCGAAGATTCCTCTAGACACTTCTATTCTGGGAGATTTAATAATGCCTGATGACATTAGTATAATAATTCGAGTAAAAAATGAGGAGCGGTGGATCGGTCATTCTATACAGTCTTGCTTAGACTTCTTTGAAGATCCCGAAATAATTATAGTTGATAATGAATCAGTAGATCGCAGTATTGATATAGCTAAAATGTATAAGCACGACCCATTCTTAGAAAGATCAGATAATCGCTATTGCTCATTAAAAGTAATAAAAATATCAAACTACACTCCAGGTTTGGCAATATCAAAGGGAGTTTCGGAATCATCTAGAGAACATATTATGCTTCTTTCTAGCCATTGTGAAATTAAACAACTTGTTGTCTCAGAGCTTTTTGAGTTGTTATCAGAATACCCAGCTTTATTTGGCCAACAAATTCCACGATATTTTGGTAAAAGAATTCGCCCCAAGTATATTTGGTCTCATTTCAATAACCATAGAGCGGTAAATATGTATTCTGATCTAGAAAAAAGATTATTTTTTCACAATGCAGCTTCTTGTTTCCGCAGACAATTTTTGATTGATCATCCTTTTGACGAAGAACTTATGGGTAAAGAAGATAGATATTGGGCCCAAAATATTGTTGATTTGGGGTTTAACTATCTTTATTATCCAGACTTTAAAGTGGATCATCATTATACCAGTGATGGAAATTCGTGGAAGAGCATATAACTGGTGTGAGATCAGCCTCTGAATTAATCAATGAATACTCTATTCAACTAAGTACATTAAATGTTTCTAAACTAATTGATGTTAGGAAACAAATTTTCGACTTAGCGATTGAAAAGAAACTTACTTATTCAAATATATATCAGATATATGATATCTCTACTGAGATACTAATGCAAGATTCCATTAATAATACAAGCAGATTTAATGATTATATTTCCTATCTAAGAGAAAAACATGAGCATGATCCAAGTATCAATAATCTAGCAGAATATTTCAAACCCATACTTAAGGATAGGTACTTTTCCTCGCAATCTCTAGAGTTCTTGCCACATAAAAACCAACTTCCTATAACTTCTATTCAAAATAATAAAAAAAATATATACTCTGATTATTTGATCAATAAAAATATTTTAATTTTAGGCCCTGGAGCCTTTGCTAAATCTGAAATAGATGAATTCATGCCTTACCTAGCGAAAGGTTTTACCTGTGTACTTTTAAACTCTTTGATTCCAGACTCAATCCTTAGGTATAACGATCTAATAAATTATATAAATGAATATATAGTTTATTATAACGGTTCTAATTCTCTAAAATTATATAAGAATATGAAAGAATGCCAAAGTATTTATCTAGATGTCATTAATCCTAAGTGGATATGCCATAAATCTAATATTCTTGATGTCAGTATTTTTAATTATATTAGACAATTCCCAGTTACTAAACTATTTCCGTTCAAATTTCTTCTTGAGCATAGCTCCAATATGCTTGGGAATGTGCTTAATGATTTATTGGGATCTAAACTTCATAAAGTATTCCTTGTAGGGTTTGACTTTTATGTTTCTGGTAACCATTATCGGCCTGACTACGCCAAGACAGTATCTAATAACTACGATCAAATCAAACAATCTCTAAAAGCATCATTCGCGGTCGGAGGTCATGATCCAATCTCTAATCTCAGATACGTTAAATGTTTAATTAATAATGATAGGAGAGTAGAGCTCTCCTCTAACCTTAAAGAAATATTCTCTTTAGGAGAACGAGAGTATCTAAATAGGATTCTTTCATTTTAGCTTCCGATCATTACTAATTATTCTAAATTAACAACCATACACATGGTAGATACTCTACAGACACCAGATACATTTGGTTTCATAGCAGCTATTTTAACAACAATAGCTTTTTTACCACAATTAATTAAAACTTACAAAACTAAATCAGCAGAAGATGTTTCTATGGTCATGCTTTTAATGTTCATCATAGGTGTTTTCTTTTGGATTATTTATGGATGGAAATCTCATTCTTTTCCTGTTTTAATTGCTAATATTATTACCTTTGTACTCAACTTACTTATCCTTTTTGGTAAAGTGTACTTTTCCGAAAAGGATAAGCTAGTTAATTAGACTTCTAGAGATTCCAATGAAGTCCTCGCTTTTTCTTAACCTCATGAACATATATTAGAGTTACTTAGCAACCTTTTAAATATACCCAGCTCCTTGTATCTGACAACAATTATGCTACCTTTGTTGGTCTTGTAAACCTTCCTCGATATTGCACCAGCTTTAATTACTATTGAAATTATTTCCCCTTTAAACCTTCTACGAGTCCAGTCAAGATTAACATTATTCAACTTATCCTCTCTTTTGCAATTTGAATTTGAATTAGGATTCAATAGCTTCATCTTTCCCTTGCTAATCAACTCCGCTGGTTTATTTTTGGTATGGATTTTAGATGAACTTTTGGTAGTCAGGTTTATATGATTATGAATATTGCTCGGCTTATGAAACCTAGTGATAAATCTTCCTTGCATTATTTTATACGTTCTTTCAAGCTTATTTCTTATCAGTCCTAGTTGCTGATCTATTTCTATCTCCTTGATTTTGCCCAGTCCTTTTGTTTGCATCTCTTTAAAATCAGATTTCATTAAGTTATCGGATAACTTTTTTATTGCAACTTACTGAGAACAACGATTATGTCTAATTTATCCTACTTCAGCATTTTTATATTCCCAGACAATGACTTCGCGCTTACGTAGATCCCAAGTTTGTAGAACTGGATCTACTTTTTTACAAACTTTCCTATGCATCGGACCTTGAGTTTGACTATTTCTGTTGCAATTAGTACAGAAA
>QCRX01000008.1 GCA_003209275.1 Prochlorococcus sp. AG-463-P14 | reverse complement strand
ATACAAATTACATGTACGCAAGGTTAATATTACTAATCAAGTCATAAATAACCTGATCAAATCGTAATATATTTATAATATAAATGATTTAAGAGAGCAAAGAAAAAATAGTTATTTTTTCTTTTCAGCCTAATTCAACCGAGTCCCATCTGAACAAGAATTCCCTGGCCGGTAAGAAGTTCTGTGCTCAGACCGATCACAATTCCCAACATTGCCAAGCGACCATTCCAGGTCTCCGCAAAATCAACAAAACCAAAACGTGGCTGAAGGTTGTCAGACATGAAAGGGTTACGAACACAACTATTCTAATAAATCATAGATATTTTTTGCACTAACACGAACCAAAAGGTTCAGCCCAAAAACCGGCTTTCATCACACAGAAGCTCTGAAGACCCAATTTCTTGGCGAAACGTAGACAGCTAAAGAACAATCTGTAACTCAACGCACATGCTTTGCACCATCAACAGGGTGATAATCCTCACCAGTTAATTCCTCGTAAATGATCGCTGGCAGACCCGTCTCAAACATGGTCTGAAGGGCTTCTTTCAAATAAGGGTTCCAACCACCTGTACTGACTTTCCCATGCCTCACAGTCCAATCCCAAGTGCCCTGCAAATCCCGAGGTATTCGGCCTTCTCTATCGCGCCTGGCCACCAAATCTAAAGACTCAACTAAACCAACTTGAATGGGGTTTTTCCCATAGGAAGGAGTGAGGCTTAATTCAAGTCGAATAGGATCTTCCTTCAAGAGACGCAAGCGAAATCTTGGAGGAAGCTTCACAGTTTTGAGAACTGCAACAACGATTCGTGTTCTTTGATCCACCAGTTACTCCTCTTGCGATTCAAATGAATTTTCAGCCTTGAACACATCACCAACCAACTTATTCAGCTGAGGTTTCCGCAGACTGTGGAGGGTCGCAATCCTCCGAGAAACGAACTGTAAGCAACTCCTCATCAGTAATACGTCCTTCTTGATCTAAAAGCTCAGGATGAATGGTTAATTTCCCAGTGCGGTCCTCATCAATTTTCTTGGCGTTCGAGGAAGATTTCCTAAATGTTGGCGCACCCTGAAAGCCACTACCCATCACACGAAAGGCTTGCCAAAGCAGCAATATCACTGCAACGCCATATATAAAAGGGAATAGAGAGCTCAACATGACAACTATTTACGGAGTAGTGAAGACGTTCGAACTAAAGAAACAATTGCATTCATCATTGCTTGCCCAGGCCAAAAATTGCGAAAAGCTCTAGGTATAGACCTGAAATGGTCATCTCTCCTATCACAGGGATTTAGGGAGGAAAGCAGCAAATAGAGTTGTCGCAATTATTCATAGTGAGCTTTCATCAGCTCAGCTCAAAGCTAATGCCCTAACAGATAAAAAGGTAGCTTAAGCTTGCACAAACTAATGTTTTTTACTCTTAATTCCTAAAGTAATACTGAATAGAGCCATTTGGATAATGAATTCTCACGCAATCCATGAATGAGTTAACTCAAAAACTCAAAGAAATTTCTCAATGGTTAGCCAAAGGACAATGTCTAACCAAAACATTTACTTTGATTTTGTTATTCGGCAGTGGATTGTTCTTTCCACATGCCATTGAGGGAGTGACAACAAAACAGTTGAATGGAAACTTATTAAAAGTTACACCTCGCAAACAATCTTTTGTTGCTGACGCAGTCGCACGTAGTGGCCCTGCTGTCGTGACAATAGAGACACGAAGAACCATCATTTCCAAAAGAAATAATCGCTTCCCAAGCGGATTATTTATAGATCCTTACTTTCAAGATTTCTTTGGTCTAGATGGATTCAATATCCCTCGTTCAAGAATTGAAGAAGGTCAAGGTAGTGGTGTTATCTACTCACCAGAGGGCCTGGTTCTAACTAATGCACATGTCGTTGAAAAATCAGACCATCTCATAGTTGGAATGTCAGATGGAAGGAGAATCCCAGGCAGGCTTATAGGACTTGACTCACTCACTGATTTAGCCGTAATTCAACTTCGACAAACAGGTCCTTGGCCCACTGCTACCTTAGGTAATTCTGACAAAATTCGTGTAGGAGATTGGGCAATAGCGGTTGGCAACCCCTTTGGTCTAGAAAACACCGTAACCCTAGGAATTATTAGCAATCTAAACAGAAATGTTGCTCAACTTGGAATCTCAGGGAAAAGACTAGATCTCATTCAAACTGATGCAGCTATTAATCCTGGGAACTCTGGCGGACCGCTCTTAAATTCTGAAGGGGAGGTGATTGGAATAAATACTCTTGTTCGCTCTGGACCTGGAGCAGGCTTGGGTTTCGCTATTCCAATTAATAGAGCTAGACAAATAGCTAAGCAACTAGTGAATAAAGGTAAAGCTAGTCATCCAATGATTGGCGTTAATCTCATACCGGCATCATCAAATCAAAGTAACAACTACCTAACAGGAGGCGCAGCAGTTCGCGACATTATTCGAGGTGGTCCCGCCGATCGAGGTGGGCTCAAGGTTAACGATGTGATTATTTCTATAGATGGAAAAATCATGCGAAGTCCTGCTGATGTAGTGACAGAAATAAATAAGCATAAAGTAAATCAATCTATTGACTTCAAAATTCTTAGGAACGGTCAGAAATTAAACCTATTTATTACACCTATAGAAATGTCTAATTTTATACGAGGTTAATACTAATTATTAAGTTTGAAAAGGATTGCTGATCTAGAAAAAATATGGCTTAATTTTTTTTATCAGTCAATATCACATTATTTATTTTTTCTTTTTGATTTTCTTTTGCGTTGGCGATCTCTATTACTCAATCGCTTTGCTTCTCTTTGAGCTAAATCAAGTTGTTCTGCTGCAGCAATAGCTTCTTCGGATTTCTTCTCTAGAAAGTAATTATAATCACCTCTATAAAGAATTAAGTCGCCATCGCGTAACTCAACTATTCGATTAGCGACCCGAGAAATGAAATAGCGATCATGAGAAACTATTAATGCAGCACCTTCATATTCTCTAATTGCATTTTCTAGCATTTCTTTTGAGGGGATATCTAGATGATTAGTAGGTTCATCAAGCACCAAAAGATTACATGGCTTGACAAGCATAAGAGCAAGAGCCAACCTTGCTTTCTCTCCACCACTAAGATGACGCACCTCTTTAAAGACAGCTTCTTTACTTAATCCAAAGCTTCCTAATACTGAACGTACTTGTGTCTGAGTCCAATTAGAAACTACTGCAAACATTGTATCAATCACACTTTTATCAAGATCCAGTGCTTCCGCTTGATTTTGCTCAAAATATCCTGCATGGACATTGTGTGGCCCTAAAGAAGTAACCCCTTCGTCTGGCTGCTCTAATCCTATAATTAATCTCAAGAGAGTTGATTTACCAGCACCATTTGGACCAATAAAAGCAATACGGTCACCTGGCTCAATCTCTAAATTGGCATCTAAAAAAAGAATATTTTCGCCATAGCTATGAGTTAAATTTTTAATAGTCACAACCTCTTTTCCAGATCTGGGTGCAGGAGGAAATTGAAAAGAAATATTGTTTAATTCTTCCAGAGGTGCCTCAATTCGTTCAACCTTATCAAGCAATTTCTCTCTACTTTTTGCTTGTGTGCTTCGAGTAGCACTTGCACGAAAGCGATCCACGTAAGCTTGCTGCGTGGCTAAATCTTTTTGTTGGCGGTCAAACGCTGCCTGAGTAGCAACTTTTTCTAGGCTTTTCTGTTCAAGATGTGCTGTATAATTGCCAATAAATGTTCTCGAGATTCCTCTTTCAGTACTAACAATATGAGTGCAAATCTTATCAAGAAATGTTCGATCATGACTGATCACAACCATTGCTGCAGTTTGGGAAATTAAATATCCCTCTAGCCATTCAATCGTTTTCAAATCAAGATGATTTGTTGGCTCATCTAATAACAATAAGTTCGGATCCTGAAGGAGAATCTTTCCTAAAGCAATTCTCATTTGCCAGCCCCCTGAGAAATCACCAACAGATCTATCAGCTTCCTCTGAAATAAAACCGATTTTTGGCAAAAGTTTCTCGATTTGAGCTTCTAATTCGTAGCCATGTAAAGCTTCAAATCGACTCTGAAGCCCTCCTAAATCCTTAATTAACTTATCCAGGTAATTTGGATCTTTTAAAGCTCTATCAGACTCCATTTCCTTCTCAATACTTCGTTGTTTGGATAAAACATTTGCAGCATCTCCAAAAGCTTGAAAGAGCTCTTCTCTTACCGTTCTGGTTAAATCAACATCAAATTCTTGTTTTAGATAGGCAATGCTGGGATCTCCCTGGCGAAGAATATTTCCTGAAGTCGCTTCTTCTAAGCCTGCAATGATTTTGAGCTGAGTCGATTTGCCAGCACCATTGACACCAACCAGACCTATCCTCTCGCCAGCTTTAATTTCCCATGTGATATCTCGCAAGACCTCACCAGTGGGATATATCTTGGTAACGCGATCAAGTCGCAACACTATTGAAAAGCATCCATTAAGTACATCATCCAAGTTCAAACTAAGAACAGACTGAAATTACCTATTCCGGACCTAGAGTCATGGTGAGGCTGGAACAAATTACTGCGCTTGTTTTAGCTGCAGGCTTGGCAATCCCGAGTTACTGGTTCTTTTGGAGTTTGGCTGGAGGAGGAGGTTACGACAGAAGGGGTACCCAGCAATCCCCTCCAGTGGAAGTCCAAAGACCACTAAAAGAAGGAAATCATCCTTAGAGCCCTCCCCTTGCTTTCATTAACCATTGCTTGGTATCTGAATCATCCATACTGGACAAATAAGCCTTGACCTCTTTAGCAGTTACAGGCAAGTCAAGACTAATCCCAAGATCACAAATGCTTTTCAGAGCACCCTGTGGATCCTGAAGAGCCTGGCGGAACAAGGACTGAGTTAATTCTGGATCCTCCTTGATACGCTTATAAAGCTGCGCAGCATTGCTGCCCATAAGAAATTAAAACGCTTCACAAACCATATTCTGCTAAGCAACTTTTGGCCCGATTTTGGAGCGATACAACTTTCCAACATCTTCATCATGCATACCTGCAGCTGATGCATCTTTCATACTCCTTGCATCCATACAGAGCACTTTCCGCAATTGCGCAAAATTAGCCGCTTGAGAAGGTCTTCCAGCTTGCTCTGCGCCATATTCAGCATGTTGGAGTACATGGTGAAGGTGCGTGAGCAAATAAGTGCTTATAACCGCAGAAACTAAAACATCACTGTTTTCTTTAGTTCTACGAGTCCGACTTCTACTCTCAGAAGTATTAATGCTTCGAGTAGAGGCGCGAGATCCCTTGATTCGGGCTGAACGAGGAAGAGTGGGTTTAGTCATAGAGCAAACAATCCTTAGAGCTGACTTGACCTTCAAAAGCGAACCTTTAGAGCGATTTACTGGAAAAACAATCAAAAAAATTGACTGACAAAATTTCTGAAACTTCACCCGGAAACGCAGGTTGCAATACCAAAATCAACATAGTCATGGATACTATCCTTGCATATCACTGTACACTATTTATTACCTGATACTTTTTGTGGGTCGTGGCTACCCGTCAAAACTCGTCTAACGGAAATCCCAAGTCCCCGCGAGTACAAGTAGTACTACCTGAGGACTTATGTGGCCGCCTAGCAGATTTGGCTTGCAAAGAATCTCGAACAGTAAGCAATATGGCAAAAGTTTTAATTCAAGAAGGGGTTAATCGATATGAACAAGACCACTTATCGAAAGTAGCTGCCTCTATAACCAATACTGAAGGTTTTCGATATGCCCTCGAAACCCAGCAACCCAAACGCTTACGCGGAGCCCCTCGGCGCCTAAGGCTCTACCGACCGAACTAAGAAACAGATTAAAGACCTCAGCTATGCAGGCATAACTCTGATACCAAGAACTAAATCTCTCTCTGCGCCAGTGACAGAAGGTGCATTTCCTGGGAATTTCAAGATATTCCACCAAGCTAATAATCCGAAAGCAAGGGCCTCACGAGCTTGCGAAGGTATGCCATATTCCTGAATATTTTTAACAGCAATACCAAGGCATCTTCTTTCAATTTCTTGAATCATCACTGGATTTTTAGAACCTCCACCAGCAATGAGCAATTCAAAAGGCCTAATAAGATTTGCAGAATAATAATTCTCTAAATCTTGTGCAATTATTGCTGCAGTAAAAGTAGTGATTGTGGAAATAATATCTGGTGTTGAAAAACTTTCTAAATCTATCAATCGATTCTCAAGATCTTGATTCCCAAACTGATCACGACCAGTTGATTTAGGAGGTGGCATTTGGAAAAAAGCTTCTTTTAGCCATTTCTCAATCGTAGGTAAATGTGTAGATCCTCTAGCTGCAATTAAGCCATCCACATCACACGAGAATTTACCTTTGGAGAATCTTTGCATTGCTAAGTCAATAAGACTATTGCCTGGCCCACAATCCCAACCAACAACACATGTAGAACTATCAGGGCCTCTTAAAGGAGGAATTAACGTGAGGTTGGAAATACCACCAAGGTTTAAAACTCCTCTCCAGCCTTGACCTCTGCCAAGCAGCGCTTCATCTGGCAACGGGACTAAAGGTGCGCCATGACCATGTGCTAATAAATCTGCTGCTCGAAAATCATGAACAACAGGCCTCTGAAGCAATTTCGCTAACAAAGGAGCTTGTATTAATTGCCAACTAACCCCTCTTCTATCCTTGGAAGGAGGACGGTGCCATACCGTTTGTCCATGACAACCAATGATTTCAAAACTGCCTTTAGGATCACAATCTCTAGCGGCCTCTGCATGCAATTCTGTAATCACCTCAGCAAGATCTAACCAATCACTACTAGAAACCTTCAGCCCCTGAGATACAGCAATTATTTGTCGACGCAAATTATCTGGGTATGAAATAGAAGCCAGATTTAATAATTTCCATTTAGGTTTATTTGGAGGTCCTAAAAATTCAGCCAAAACTGCATCTATTCCATCTGCACTGGTGCCACTCATAAGCCCCAATACACGCATAACTTTTACACTTGAGGAAGTTTCTGGAGATCTTCCATTAAGCCCATAACTACTAATACATGATCATTTTCCAAGACATATGTAGCCGGTGGATTAACCGTTAATCGCTTTGTTGGCCCAGCCGCTAAAACATTAACCATGTAATTCTTCCGAAGATTTAGATCCCGCAAAGAACGTCCAACAAATATTTCAGGGACCTTAATCTCATCAATACCTGTTTGATCATCCAATTCAAGGCGCTCGATTAAGTTAGGACGAATCAACTCCAAACCCAAACGTTCTCCCTGCATTCTGGATGGGAAAACAACCCGATCTGCACCAACTCTTTTCAACATTTTTTCATGTAAGTCACTAGTAGCCCTAGCAATTACTTGACGAACTCGACTCCCCTCGCTGTCCTTCGCAATTAACGTAGTAGTAATACTTGCTTCGATTGGCTCACTAATTCCAACCACCACTGTGCCCATTTCTAAAACGCCCGCCGCTCTCATTGATTCCTCATCTGTTGAATCCACAACCCTTGCCTCAATTGACGGCTCCAGCTGACGCAATTCTTCTATCGCGCGTTCAGATGAATCAACAGCAAGGACATCAGCACCATTATTGATTAATTCACGGCAAACAGCGGTCCCAAAGCGACCGATACCAACTACGGCGAATCCAAGACTATCGGTCTCCTGCTGAGGTAACCACTGCCACCATTCACTCATCGTTTTTCCTCAAAAAAGAAAAGTCAAACATAAAGATCCTCTCGTGGATAACCAACTCGATTCTGCTTGTTAAGTTTTCCTCTATTAAGAGCCTCCCAGATTGCACTAAGCAATAACAAAATGCCCAGTCGGCCAACAAACATGCCAACAACCAGTACAAGCTGTCCAAAATGACCAAGTTGCTGTGTCACTCCCAGATCAAATCCCACAGTGGCAAATGCAGAAATGCACGTAAAGAGCATTTCCAAAAAAGAAAAGGTCTCTTCTCCACTGAGATTACTAGTCATACTTATCAACAAAGCCATAGTCAAGACAAAAAGCAGTGAGCCCACTGTGATGCCCACTGCCTTAAGAATCACCTTGTCAGATATCTGACGATTCCGCATCACCACATCATCCTCCCCTCTCAAAGTGGATCTTGTAGCAGCCATAAGAGCTGCAAGAGTTGTGGTTTTAATACCACCACCTGTACCTCCAGGGCTAGCCCCAATAAACATCAAAGTCATTAGAAGCAATAACCCTGAATCGGAGACGCTTTGAACAGATAACGGCATATTTGTGAAACCCGCGGTTCTTGCACTTATCGATTCAAATAAGGCGCTAATTAAACGTTCGTTCCATCCGAGACCAGAGAAGAAATTTCCATTGGCTACAGACTCAGTCACAATTAAACCAATCGTCCCAAAAACAATCAAAAGGAAAGATGTCCTTAAAACTAAGCGAGTATGAAGACTAAGGTTTCGTCTCTGGAGACGGTAACGATTAGTCCAAATATCACTAGTTACTCGCCACCCCAAACCGCCAAGAATTACCAACATAATGATGACTACATTTACCACCGAATTAGTTCGATAACCCTGCAAACTATCCGACCAAAGACCAAAGCCTGCATTGTTATATGCAGAAATGCTATGAAAAATGGATGCCCATAATCTTTCTCCTGTACTAGAAATATCATTAAATCCAAAAAAATAAAGGACACTTGCCCCTGTCAGAATTAACACAGTTGCTGTTAAAGCAATTCCTCTAAACGTTTTCCCAACACCTCCAACCCCAAATTCATCAAGAGTTTTGCCACGATCAAGGCGACATCGCAATTCAGTTCCACGAACAACAAACCCTTGTAAAAAAGTAGTTATTGCCATGAGACCGAGGCCACCTATAAGAAGCATTAAGGCAAGAACTACTTGGCCAAATATCGTCAGGTCTTGCCCTATATCAATAATCGTTAGTCCAGTGACTGTGACAGCTGAGGTAGCTGTAAAGAGAGCTTCCCACAAACCAACAGTAGAAGTAGAGCAAAAAGGAGAAGATAAAATCAATGTGCCGGCAAATATAACCAAAAGACCAGTCACTACAGTGAACTGAGGGACCGTCAAGCGACGGTACCAATCCTGTGTGCGATAAACGGCTTTAGTGAATGGCACCGTAGGTTTTCCTCTTTAAGCGCTAAAAGTCACAGCATTAACTGAGAACGAGTTGCAAAGTTAAAATCATCATGGATCTCGTTGGTTGAACAACTCTTTTCCCAAACCATTATCCGTATTGCCAAAGGATTAAACCTGGAATCAACAAGCACATTAAAACGGTCAAGCCAGCACCATATCTAGTCACATCAAAAAAACGATATCGACCAGGGCCAAAAACCATCAAATTGGTTTGATAACCCATCGGAGTCAAAAAAGACTGGCTAGCTCCAAACAAAACGGTAATCAAAAGCGCTGTGGGTGGCAGCTCCATGCTTGATGCTAACTGGATGACTACTGGTGCAAGAAGTGCTACAGAAGCTGCATTACTGATGAACTGAGTTAAAATCGTTGTCGAAAGGAAAATAACTAATAAAGCCCAGTAGGTAGGCAGACCTTGGAGCCAATATTGAAGACTTCTTGCTAATGCGTCTGCGAGGCCAGTGGACTGCATAGCAACACTAAAACTAGACAGAGATCCCAATAAAAGAATCACATCAAGTCGAATCGAACGTTGTATTTCTCCTGCTCTTATGCAACCTCCAGCAACCATTGCAATAACAGCCAAAAGTACAGATGCTACAAGAGGTAAGGGAGTGAGAGTTGGTACTAATAACATCGCTATAGCAATTGAGATTGCTATAGGCTTGCGTCGTACTGTCGGCAAATCATTTTCAAGCTGATCTAGTACTAACAAATCATTGCTTGCCTGCAGGCCACGTATTGAATCAATCGGAGCTTGCAGTAATAAAACATCTCCTTCCCGTAAAACAGCCTGACCAAGTCTTTCTTGAACTGTCTGTTGCCCTCGCCTTAAAGCAAGCACTGTTGAATTATGACGTTGACGAAATCTCAACTCACGCAAACTAGCTCCGGCTAAAGTTGATCCTGCCGGAAGTAAAACTTCAACTGTTTTTTGTCCTTCCTCTGGACTTAAAAAATTTTTCTTGTTTTTACTACCCGAATCACGTTGAGCCAATTGAATAGTGTTCTCCTGCTGAAGACGCAATAAATCTGCTCTGGTTACACGTAGAAGTAATCGGTCCCCAGGCTCAATCGTGCGATCAGCAAGTGGAGGTAGAAAGCTATCCTTTCCTCTTTGAAGCTCGAGAACATCAACATCGAAACGACGTTGTAAACGACTGTTATGAAGAGATTGGCCGACTAAACTGGAATCTTCGGGAATCGTTACCTCAGTGAGGTAGCCAATTTCATCGATACTTCCTCCAAGCTCATTGCTATCTCTACCTCGATCTGGCAAAAGGATCTCTGGCGCAAAAATAAGATAAGTCGTGCCAACTAGCCAAATTGGAATACCAATAGCCGTAAAGCTAAATAATTCCAATGAGCCATATCCAAGTTGCTGACTTATATCACTCACAAGCAAATTCACGGAACTGCCTAAAAGAGTTAAGGTCCCACCAAGGACAGTTGCGAAAGACAGTGGTAGAAGAACCCTGGAAGGGGAGAGTTGACGCTTTGCACACCATCCTTCAATTACTGGTAACAAAGACGCGACAACAGGTGTATTAGGGACTACGCCTGAAATTGGGGCGACCACAAATCCCATTAAAGCTATTAAACGACGTGGCGTGCGAATACTTTCAGAAGCAATTAATTCACGCAAACGATCTAAAGCACCACTTCTAAACAATGCAGCAGAAACGGCAAATAACCCCATCAATGTGATTAAAGCAGGGCTGCCAAAACCAGCCAAAGCTTTTTGCGGAGTCAAAACACCTGTAGCCATTAACAGTGCCACGCTCAAGAGTCCTGTGAGCTCAGGTGCCAATGTCCCTCTAATAAATAAAACCACTGCCATCAACAAAACAGCCAGGGTAATGAGAGCCTGAGGGTTCTGAAAAACAGCAATTAGGTCAGCCATACTTGTGTGTTGCGTTATGTCCTAAATCTGATTCTGACTCCTGGCCCCAAAAATAATCATGCAGCCAATTCTTTAAGCCCTGAAGACCTGCCCCAGACTTGGCAGAGACATACAGCACACTTGGCAAAAGTTGACTAATACATTCAATCGAATTGCTTTCGCAATTATCGATCTGATTTGCAACTACTTGGCGGATGGAAGTTGCACCCAAAGAATCCAACAAATGATTCACTGTATCCAGTTGAATTTTCCAATCATGATTTGACAGATCTACCACCAGGAGTAACAAGTCTGCCGCAAGTGTCTCCTCCAATGTCGCTCCAAATGCCTCCATTAATGGAGCAGGTAACTCACGTATAAATCCCACCGTATCTGTGATCAATAACTCTTTAGGTGATGTAGCTAGTTGAGGCAAAGTCAATCTTCTAGTAGTTGGATCTAATGTCGCAAAGAGTTTGTTCTCCGCATAGATCTTGGTCTTGGCGCCTCTACTAGTTAAAGCATTGAGAAGAGTTGACTTCCCAACATTTGTATATCCAACAATTGCGACTAAAGGCAGATTATTTCTATTATTTCGGATTCGTACTCGATGATTCCGTAATTGTCCTAAGTCTCTTTTTAAACGGTCGATACGACGCAGAATAGCTCTGCGATCTTTTTCCAGTTGTGTTTCTCCTGGTCCTCTTGTCCCAATACCACCACCTTGCCTAGAGAGGCTCCTACCACGTCCTGCAAGTCGTGGCATTCGATAGCGCAGTTGTGCAAGTTCAACCTGCATTCGTCCTGCTGAACTAGAAGCTCTTTGAGCAAAAATATCAAGGATTAACTCACTTCTATCCATCACAGGACAATCCAACAATCGTTCCAAATTTCTTACCTGGGAAGGAGTAAGTTCCCGATCAGCAATCACCAAAGATGCATCATGCAGCCTGACTTCCAAAGCAACTTCATGCAACTTTCCCTTTCCCCATACCGTCTGAGGATTTAGTGCTCCCTGGTGCTGACTAACAATCGCAACAGGGTACGCACCTGCACTGCGAACCAATCCTTCTAATTCAGACAAATCACGATCACTTTGATGAGGATCACTAGCACGGAGTGTGAGCAACAAAACTCTTTCAAGAGAGCTGTCCTGCGAAACAACTTCGTGTTGTTTTTCCTGAATATTCCAAGAAGAACCCTTACAAAGTTCGCCTAAATAAGAGCAATCAATCAGATTCCAACCTCGTTTTTTCAAGCGGTCAGGTATCCAAAGAGATGCTGCTCTTCTCCCATCAGAGTCACATTTAGATGAAAAGCACAACCAAGTCGATGGAGCGATATCCAGAGCAACAATTGCATCCTGACTTTCGAGATAAAGATCTTCTCGGCACCATTTAGTAGGACAACTAATCAAACGCCAACCACTGGTCCTAGGGCTAGTCAATTTGGATAGATTTGACAGAATTTGATCTGATTTCTCAAGGGGTCCTACGAAAAGTAGGCGACACAATCCACGCATATCTAACACCAGATGAAGTGGTTGCTTCAGAGCAACCACTTCATCTGCAAGACGCTCAAGAGTTGCTTGATCAGCACCCTCTCGCTCTGGATGTCTTCTATGACTGAGCGCTTCAAGCCGACGTTGTTGCGAAGGTCTCAGGCCCTTAGTCCTGCCTGTTAAGTGGGCTTGTTTCAATTCCCCACTATCCAGGCTCCGGCAGAACGAACACCTAAAGAAAGCCCAGGCATTTTAGTTAAATAAATCATTCGACGAATATGAAAAGCCATTGGTCCAGCAATCGTCAAGCCTAATCCAGTAATTGTTGCTTCACCAATTCCTAGGCTAAGCATTTCTCCAAAATCATTAAATTCAAAGGGTTTTGGACTCTGATTCATTCGAATTGCCATCAAAATCTTTGCAGCTGCCTGGCCTTGTTGGATTGCAACTTGTGCCGTAGCTGGAGAAGGATTGACGGCTTGGATTGAAGAATCACCAATAGCCATAACATTTTTGAGCCCTATGACATGCAAATACTCATCTATAAGCAATTTATTTTCTTTTAAAGTCTCATGAAACAAACCGGATGGAATAACTGGTTTTGTACCTGCCGTCCATATCAAACAATTATTCTTTAAAGAAAAGCTCTGAGAACCTTCATTCAAATAGCTTTTCACCTCAATACGATCTTCTAAAACTGACAATACTCGAGTATGAAGATGTACTTGAATAGCTCTTCTCTCTAATGCTTGTTGAGCTTGTTCCTGATTAAAAGATCTCCCATTAGGTAAAACTCTATTACCAAGCTCAATTAAATGAAGCTGCGTATTGGAATCTAAAAGATCAGACAATTTACATGCCAATTCAACACCGGTTGATCCTGCTCCAACAATGGCAACAGCTTTACGATTCTGGTTAGAAGTTGCAAGTGCTTTAATACTTTTTTTAAGAAGATCTACATCCTCTAAATTTTGAAATCTTAAGGCATATTCATTAACACCCTGTATACCAAAATCCTCTGTTATACAACCAGTACAGAGGACAAGCTGTGAATATTTAAAATTTTCTCCTGTCTGTGTAACAACTATTTGGTCATCAGTTTTGATGCTTGAAACCAAATCTTGAATTAGGACAATTCCCCGATTACTAAGCAAAGAGCGATAACTAGGAGCCACTTCCCAGGTTTGAAGCTCCTCGCTTAATAATTCATATAAAAAAGGCAAGAAAACGAACCTTGGGCGAGGTTCAATCAATATGATTGGTGGTTGAGGCTGGGCATAGCTCAACGACAATGCTGTCGTTAAGCCAGCAAAACCTCCTCCCACAATCACTACAGCATCAGAGCTTGCAAAGTCAAAGGCCATAGCTACCAGGCCTGAAATGATTGTGAAACCCTAAACAACTTTGTAAAAACGTGATATCCGAGGATGGTGACATGACTAATTGTTCAAAATCATCATCTAAGCAGGCACAGCGAAATGATGAAAACAACATGACCACAATGTTCGGTCTGAACTTGAATGAGACTCGCATTCAACTCGGCAACCTCAAAGCAGAAGACAGGCTGAATTGGGCCCATACTCAATTTGGGCATAATTTTGTACTTACCACTAGCTTCGGCATTCAATCAGCCGTCCTATTGCACATGGTGAGCTGTTTAAAAGAGAGAGCTCGCATCCCTATTATTTGGGTAGATACAGGTTATATGCCTTCGGAGACCTATCAATATGCTGAGAAACTAATCAATCAACTCGATCTAGATTTAAAAGTTGCCCAAAGCTTAATCTCTCCAGCCAGAATGGAAGCTCTTTATGGTCGATTATGGGAAACGGGGTGTATCGAAGATCTAGAAAAATATCATCAAATTCGCAAAGTCAATCCGCTAGAACAAGCTCTTAATGATTTAAATGTTCAATGCTGGGCAAGTGGTGTAAGAGGGAATCAAACAGACCACCGCAGTTCTATGACTTGGTTAGATCCAATTAGAGGTCGCCTGTCATTAAGGCCCCTGCTGAACTGGACGCAAAAAAACATTTTCTATTAC
This sequence comes from Prochlorococcus sp. AG-463-P14, assembly GCA_003209275.1. GTDB lineage: Bacteria > Cyanobacteriota > Cyanobacteriia > PCC-6307 > Cyanobiaceae > AG-463-P14. The sequence goes on along the minus strand of QCRX01000008.1, from coordinate 19,165 downwards.
ATGGAAGAGAACAACTTGCCTCAACACCCATTGTTTGAGCAAGGTTATTCATCGGTTGGGGATTGGCACTCAAGCGCCCCAGACGGAGTAGATACCAAAGGTCGTGCAACTCGGTTCAGTGGACTCAAGCAAGAATGTGGCATACATTTACCAGGCCCAGGAATGATGGGAGAAGGTATTTAACAGTGACAGCTGTCAGAAGTTGTCTTTTGATCGGCAACAGTCGTTGGCACTGGGCAATTGAAGAAATATCTAACTGGAATTTTCTACATACCAAGCCAGAACCTCAAAAACTACTCTCATTAACAGTTCCATTAACTGCATGGGCTGCAGTTGGTCCAATTCCTAGTGCAAATATTTTGCATTCATCCAGACGTCTACAGATTGAGGATGTTCCTCTTCTAGACGTACCAAAAGGATTAGGAATCGATCGAGCATTAGGGGCTTGGGGAGCACTTAAAAAAGCAAAAGAAATGGGCATGGATGCTGATGGCCTACTTGTTGCTGATGCTGGTACCGTTTTAAGTCTTACGCGAATCAAAGCCAATGGGACATTCGCTGGAGGTCAATTAGTCCCCGGCTTGCAACTACAACTTGATGCCATGGCTAAGGGAACGGAAAATCTCACAAATCCTGGCTTTAAGCCATCAAATCCACCAACTTTTCCATTCACAACAGCAGACGCAATGCGGCGAGGAAGCCTTCAAGCATTAATAGGAACTTTGATAGAAGCCCAAAGAAAAGCCATGATGCCCCTTTGGATATGTGGAGGAGATGCACCAATATTAGTTAAAGAACTCAAAGAGTCTTCTATAGATGTAATCCACCATCCCAACCTGGTTCTTGAAGGCATGGTAAATATCCAACAACAACTCAATTAAGGCCAAGGTCATGAAGGATTTGTTCTGCCATAGTTGCGGCTTTAACCTTCAAATAAACTAATTCCAAGTTTCCAGAAGGATCAACAACAAACGTGTGTCTCATCATCCCCATATATTCGCGACCCATAAATTTCTTTAGGCCAAAACTGCCATATGAACTTGCAACAGGGCAGGGATCAGCATCTGTCAGAAGCGTAAATGGCAATTCATATTTACTTCTAAACTTGGAATGAGACGCACCTCCATCTTTACTAATTCCAAGCACCTTAATTTCATTGTCCGCAAAGTTCTTCCAAAGGTCTCTGAAATTACAGGCTTCCTTAGTGCATCCAGGGGTATCGTCTTTGGGATAAAAGTAAATGACAACTCTTTTACCTCTTAGTGATGAAAGTTGAACAAGAGTGTCATCCTGATCTGGGAGGGTGAAATCTGGTGCCAAGTCACCGATTTGCAGAGCCATTGCAGCTGACTGAACTAAGACAACCAAGCCTACTGGCACTTTGGCTGTTTCCAATGAATGCAACTCTAAAACCAGTTACTAACTTCGAAAAAGAAATAGCCAACAAGCTTCCTAAGCCTAGATCCAGACAATACAAACATTCGCGAGGCTATGTAAGACATGCACTCTCGGAGCTTTTCAATATGAAGCCTTTGGAAATACCTCTTAGATCTGCTCCTGGCAAGCCACCAGAACTTGGGAGAAATTTTGGCTTCCTAAGTTTCAGTCATTGCTGCGATGCTTTATTAATCGGCTGGTCTCGACAAAAAATAGGTGTAGATATTGAAAGAACAGATCGCTCTTTTCAAGCCAGAAATCTAATGAATCGTTATTTCTCCAATGAAGAGAAAAGTTATTTATCTTATGTAGCAAATGAAGAATTGCGTGTTGCAATACTGCATCAATGGCTGAGAAAAGAAGCAGCTATTAAATGGCAAAGAGGAAATATTGCGAAAGATCTTTCACAGTGGAATATCCCTAATGAATCTTGGATCGCGAAGCACAAACAATCAGGGCAGAAAGTAAGTATAAAGAAAATACATTATGGGCCTTGGTCTATGGCTATTGCATGCGGTGACAAGGAAATAAAAACACCATTAATCATTTGCACAAGTAAAAATCTTGATTATGAATCAAATAAAAAGATTGAATCCAGTAGAGAAGTCTAATAAAGCTTTTGCATAAGCATTCTAGGGGAACAAAGTATCATAATAATTCAACGACTAGCAATCAATTTTTTATGAATTAACTTCTGAGAAAGCTCTTTGCCACGATAACATCTAAGCAATTTTTGCAACTTTTCCGCAGCATTATCAATTTTAGTCTGCTCTAGAATAATTCTATATTTTCTCCCTTTATCTAACCAACGATGTTCTAGGTATTCGTCTATATAAATAGACAATGATTCTTCCCACTGTTCCCACTTTACATTCCAACCTAGGCCAACAAGAATTTCCGAAAGAAGACCTTCTTTATGCTCCAAAGCAAGTAATTTCTTCTCTGCTTTAATAAGTGATTCTAGCAATTGATCATTCTCAATGTCTTGTCCTGAAAGTATCTTCTTCAGAGACTGAGCTGGTCCAATAGCTGGGAAACTAATTAACAACCTTATTCCAGAACTAGAGGTGCATCTAAGCGTAATTTCTTTCCACAAGTCACTTATTCCCTTCTTCTCTAAGTCTTGACTATGAAGACGACCTCCAATCCATTCAAATTTCAAATCCTCAGGTAATTGATTTATCGCCTTACAGCTTTCATTAATCAATTGAGGTTTCATTAAAGAGTCAAGCAGATCAAGTTGAGCAGCTAATCTCGCCTCATCTTGAGAAGACTTACAAGCAATCGTAACTCCGCCCTCTGGCACAAATCGAAGAGGGTTAACTGCCCAAAACACTGAGCGGCCTCCAAGTACCAATACCCTTTGATGGCGCTTCCAAGGGACATCCGACCACAAACGTTCTAGAAGAAATTGAAGCCTATCGCCTTCATTAGTGAGCTGTCTCTGCAACCATCTCTCAAGCTCGGGAGTTTCTGGCCCACTACTTAAAAGTAAAGGATGCTCTTCGCCAGATTCAACAGCTGCAGCCAACTGTGCTGCGCGTCTTTCAAGCATCAAAAAGCGACGTTTACCCTCCCAACCCATATGGCTAGGCTTCCAAAACACCTCTCCCTGAAGTGATTTAGGTAGATATTGCTGAGAAACCCAATGTTCAGCAAAAGCATGGGGATAGCGATAGCCAATACCATCACCAAAAGCTTTTCCATCTCGATGAGCATCGCGCAAATGACTTGGAACTTCCTGACGTTGTGCCTCTCGAACGATCTTTTGAGCCTCAAAGAAACCCAAAACACTATTGCTTTTATCTGTACTAGCTAAATACAAAGCGGCCTGGGCAAGTGAATACAATCCTTCCGGCAAACCGATTCTTTCAAAGGCAGCTGCACAAGCTTCAACAATGACGATCGCTTGTGGGTCTGCTAAACCAACATCTTCACTCGCGGCAATAAGCATTCGACGAAAAATAAATCGAGGATTTTCTCCTGCCTCCACCATGCGCGCCAACCAAAACAAAGCTGCATCAGGATCTGATCCTCGTAATGACTTAATAAACGCACTGATAGTGTCAAAATGGGCATCACCTTGCTTGTCATAAAGAACAGCTCGTTCCTGTATAGATTCTTCAGCGATAAATAAATCAATATTGATTATTCCACTACTGTCAGGGAGTGTGCTCTCAACAGCAAGCTCAAGTGCATTCAATAAGGTTCGAGCATCTCCATTAGATACATCAACTAAATGTGCTGTTGCAGATTGACTTATAACAACTTGCTTATTGCCATATCCTCGTTCTTGATCATCGAGAGCACGTTTCAAAAGACTATGAAGATCCTTTGACTCAAGAGGTTGAAGCCGAAACAGCCTCGAACGACTAACTAGAGCTTTATTGACTTCAAAATAAGGGTTTTCCGTAGTCGCACCAATCAGGCTAACTGTCCCGTTCTCAACCCACGGCAACAATGCATCTTGTTGTGCACTATTAAAACGATGAACCTCATCGATAAATAAAATTGTTCTCAACCCATGAAGATCCAATCTCTTCCTTGCGGCGAAAACCTCTTCACGCAGATCCTTAACACCGGCTAAAACCGCATTCAAAACGCTGCAATGAGCACATGCATGAGCAGCAATAATTCTTGCCAGAGTTGTCTTCCCTACGCCAGGAGGGCCATGCAGTAACAAATTGCCAACTCGATCGGCCGCTATCGCCCTTCTCAAAAGGCGCCCTTCAGCCAAAATTGCATCTTGACCAACAAATTCATCAATAGTTCTAGGGCGCAGACGCTCAGCAAGCGGCGCATTGCGCTCCAGAGCTTGATCTCCCTGATATGTAAAAAGGTCTTGACCCAAAGGCTCTTTTAGCTACCTAATAATTCTCTCTCTAAAAGCACTTTCTTGTACAAGAAGTTTGATGATCGCAACTTGCCCTCTTCACAATTCAAATGTTCATTGCGGAACTAGAGTTTAAGTAATTACCGTGGGAATCTCCATTCCAGTGCGTGTAGTGATTTCTGCCAGAGAATCAACAGCTCGTATCAGATCGCGAAGAGCTTGCTGAGGATCTTGAGTTAACTTTCCGTCTGGTGACGCATACCTTTCTAAATAGACCCGCAAGGTTGCTCCTTTTGTTCCTGTGCCTGAGAGTCGTAAAATGACTCTGCTGCCATCAGCTAAAAGGATTCGTAATCCCTGACCAGTACTCACTGAACCATCTATAGGATCTTTATAAGAGAAGTTATCTGCACAGTTGACACGACTACCTGCAAAATCCCTCCCATGCAGCCCAGGGAGCATTTGCTCAATTCTTTCATATAAGTCAAAAGCAACCTGAGTTGGGATTGCCTCATAATCGTGACGTGAATAGTAATGCCTACCAAAACGACTCCAGTGATTCGCCATTAAATCAGCTACTTTGCATTGTTTTTCGGCCAATATCTGAAGCCAAAAAAGAACTGCCCAAAGTCCATCCTTTTCTCTCACATGATTACTGCCCGTACCAAAACTTTCTTCCCCACAAAGAGTAATGGAATTTGCATCCAAAAGATTTCCAAAGAACTTCCATCCTGTAGGTGTCTCAAAACAAGGGATATCTAATTCTTTTGCGACAACATCCACAGCCGCACTTGTTGGCATTGAACGCGCAACTCCCTGAAGACCATTTGAATATGCTGGAACGCACTCTGCATTAGCTGCCAATACAGCCAAACTATCGCTTGGATTCACAAAACAAGCTTGGCCCAAAATCATATTGCGATCTCCATCCCCATCGCAGGCAGCACCAAATAAATAAGTATTTCCTTTCAAAAGCAATTCAGCTAGTTCATGGGCATAGGTAAGATTTGGATCTGGATGACAACCTCCGAAGTCTTCCAAGGGAATACCATTCCTCACTGTCCCAACAGGCGCTCCAAGATGATCTTCTAATAACCGCTTAGCGTATGGACCCGTAACAGCATTGAGAGCATCAAACGCTATTGGGAAGTCTTTAGATATAAACGATCTAATTCGATCAAAATCAAAAAGTTTTTGCATCAAAGATATGTAATCATCCAAGCCATCTATTACCTCAACTACCATGCCCTCAAGAGAAAATTGACTAGGGTTTGCAAGAGCAATTTCAACTTTACTTTCTATTATCTTGTATTCAGTTAGTTCCTTAGTGCAACTGTAAATAGCATTTGTCAATGATTCAGAAGCAGGTCCTCCATTAGGGCCATTAACCTTTACGCCAAAATCACCTTGTGGTCCGCCAGAGTTATGACTAGCAGAAAGAATAATTCCTCCAATAGCTTGGTTAATGCGAATTAAATGAGAAGCTGCTGGAGTGGAAAGAATGCCGTCAACAGTCGTTACCACTTTCTCTATTCGATGGGCTGCTGCCATTCGGAGAATCACATCAATTGCCCGTCGATTTCCATAACGTCCATCCCCACCTAAAATCAAAGTGCCACCTTCCACGCCAGGAAGAGTTCTAAAAATTGCCTCTATAAAGCTTTCCAGATAATGAGGTTGTTGAAATTGCTGACTGCTTTTACGTAAACCAGATGTACCTGGCTTCTGATCAGAAAAAGGAGCTGTGAGATTCACATTCATGGATTGGATTCTGATAAGTAAACTGAACTCAACATTTGCAATAAAGAATCTATCTTGATTAAAATAGAAAATTAAAAACCTTCAAGATGTTTAGTCTGGACATTCAATGAGGCATCTCTGATGTGCGAAGCATCGCAACAAACCAGAGGGTAGAAAGCAATAAAGCAACAACAACCCCAGGAGCAATACCTAGCCAAGCAATAGTAAGTGAAACAGCCAAAGGGAAAATTATTGCTCCTGCGATAGGAGTTGCTGCTACTAGCCAACGCATAACACTAAATCAACAAAGGTAATCAAAACCATTCACCTGGAGTTTTATCCCTTGGATTTGTATTGTCCTCTGGAGTAATGCGTTCAAATTTCATAGTGATATTTCGCTTTTGCTCACCATCATCAACAGAAGCTTCTATTGGATACTTCTGAATGCCATCACGGAAAGGAATTTGCAAGCGAAAAGTTCCGTCACTAGATAAAGGAATCTCTTCATCACCAATAGTTAATTTTGCAGAAGGATCTGTTGAGCCATAAACAATTAGCTCAGCATCTGCAACTAGCCAAAAAGAGCGTTCACGAGGAGCAACGCCACCTAACCCCGACTCATTTCTACCACTTGCCCAAAGCCCAGACCCTGAATCATGTAAACGAGCCTGGGGAGCAGAAGCGTTTTCATGGAATTCTTCAGAGCCGATACGAGTCTTACGAAAATGAGTTGTAGCGTTCTGATAAAGACGCTCATGCAATCCGCTATCTCCTGACTCAGAAACTGTCTCAGTCACACTTGGAGAAACATTGCTTTCATTTGCTTCAAGACTAAATGGAACAAACTGATCAAGAACTTGTCCACTTGGCTGGAATGAAGGAACCCGAGCAGAAGAGGAAAAAGCCAAAGACATCCAACGATTTGAAAAGCGATAGCCAAGTTCCACTCGGTATTCTCGATCGCTCATAGGAATAGCCAAATACCATTCAGTACTGTGGCTATCCACAGGAACTTCTTGAAGGGTTTGACGATGGCCAGTGCCGTCTTGCAATCCTGTTACATCAACTAGCCTCAAACAAAGACGATTAGCTCTTTGCAAAAGAGCACGCTTGCGATCTGATTCAGAAATTTCCCAAAAAACATATGCCCATTGTGGATCCCTAGGGAGGAAAACAACTCGCGTATCTGAAGTTGATTCCGAGCTAGAACTCTCTTCAACATTACTGGAAGGGGCTCTCCAGAAATTTGCGAAATCCTTACCTGCTTCAAGCTTCTCTTGTCTTAAAGAGATTTCCTTAACCAGAGCAGCCTTAGTTTTGCGACTATATAAAGGTACAGCTAATTCGCTCGCTTTCTGACGAAGCTGACGAAGCGTTAGACGTGACAATGATTGTTGCTCTTGGGTCACCCCTAAAAAACTCCGTTTTTGTTTTTGTTCGGGATCAGTATGTGCTCTATTACTCATCAAAATTGAGTGTGGTCAGCATCCACTGACTACATAAAGAGTTTTTAATTCGGCCAAATAACTGAAGAACCCTGTCTTGAAATAGGTTTTCGCAAACTAGACAAATGAAAATTCCTAGGATGAACTTCTACTTGAATAGGTCTACAAACCATGCCTGATGATGCTCCGCTTATAGATTTTCGGAAAAACCTTTTTCCTTTGGGATCGCCAGAAAACCTAAATGCCCAAATCAAACAATCAAGGACTTGCTCATGAATCAGGTTCTCGCAATACAGCCTGAGAATGAATTCTGGCTTGAATTAGATCTTCCAGAGTCAATTCAAGAGGAGACTTGCCTGAAATATCTGCTAAATACTCCAATTGCTGACCTGCGACTGAAAACTGTTCTAGTAAGACTGAAACAAAAGCACTTTCATTAGCCAGGCTTGGTTGATCAAGACACCATTGCAATCGACTGTCTTCTGAAGGCAGAGAGCCTGTATTTAAACCATTAGACATTAACTTGAAACAAGCAAGGCAATGAGCTAGCAATCTCAAATGATGACGTTCCAGATTAGGAAGATTGGTTGCCTCAATATGTTGAAGCTCTTGGAGACTAAGAGGACTATCCGTTAAATCTTTTTCGTTAAACATCAAGTTCTATTGGGACAATTTGAAACCCGCAAGAATGGCCAAATTCGAGGCGCCATTGAACACGAGTTACTCTGCAATCTGGGAAAATATGACTAATAAATTCAAGCTCCTGATCGCAAACAGAATGGTACTTTTCAGCAATGCCACTAATAGAGCAAGTAAATTGCTTCAAATGCCAACCTGCGCCATCTTTTAACAACTCGCATTCAGCAAGATAGCCGTCTTTGTTTCGTAATTCTACTAACTTTTCTAAGCGTTGCTTAATCGATCCTTCACCAATTTGCTTTCTATAATCTGTTGCCTTCTCAAGAGCTTGATTCTTCAATAAAACCTCAATTGTTTCCGATGAAAGCGTCGCTTCAATTGATCTCAATAAATCTAAAGCAAATCTTTCACTACCATCATGAAAACGATTTTGTCCTTGAGTGGTTAGCTGCCAAAGGTTAGAAGGGCGACCTGGCCCAAAAGAAATAGACTTAGCTTCAACAAAGCCTGCTTCCTCAAGACTACGAAGATGGCGGCGCATTACCTGAACAGATACCCCAATAAAAGCAGCAAGATTTGAAGCACTGCTTTCACCATGCTTTAGCAGGAACTTTAAAGTTGCCTGTCTCGTAGTGACTTCTTCTTCCACCTCAAAAGTCATTGATGTGCCATCTGTACTCTGCAATGTCCTCCATTCCTAGGATGAAGCAAGCAATTTCATAAAATCCTAAAGTTATTCTCTGATTCAGAACAAGTATTAAATAAAAAAAAATCTAACAAGAAAAATCTCGGAATGTGCCATCACTGATTACTGCTCACCATTGGTCAGTATCACCAATAGTGAAAATTTTCACAAAGCCTACACATAAACAAATATGTTTTCTCGCACCTAAACCCAGAACGAACGATTCAAAGCACTGTGCCCTATGATAATCGAAACGAAACTGCTTCGTTTCGTATTCCTCTATCACGCTTCTCTTGAATGATCATTTCTTGATCAGAACTGTCGCAAGTAAACGCATCTAACCCCCAAATAAATGCTCAAGACGCCGCTTCTCATTAAATGGTCAAGACCTAGTAAGAAAGGCTTGCATGAAACTCTTTTTCAAAAACCTTTCTTCTTTAGATATTTATACGCAAATTCATGCGTAGATTCAATTTCACTAACTATTAGGGCAACTGCTTAGCCTGGCTAAACTATGGAAAGCCAAAATTCAGTAGGAGAAATCGTATCCAAGCCTTATAAGTATGGTTTCGTTACAGATATAGAGACAGAGAAAATTTCAAAGGGAATAAACGAAGATGTAATCAGATTAATCTCATCAAAGAAACAAGAACCTGCTTTCCTTTTAGACTTCCGATTAAAAGCTTATAAGCAATGGCAACAAATGCAGGAACCTGACTGGGCAGAATTAGGTTACCCAAAAATAGACTATCAAAATATAATCTACTATGCAGCACCTAAGCAAAAGGATAAGAAATCAAGCTTAGACGAAGTTGATCCAAAACTATTAGAGACATTCGACAAATTAGGGATACCGTTAAACGAACAAAAAAGATTATCAAATGTTGCAGTAGATGCAGTATTTGATAGTGTTTCAATAGCTACTACTTACAAAGAAAAGCTTGCAGAGCACGGGGTAATTTTTTGCTCTATTAGCGAAGCAATAATTGATTATCCAGAATTAATAGAAAAATATCTAGGCACAGTGGTACCAATTAATGATAATTTCTTTGCCGCCCTGAATTCCGCAGTCTTTAGTGACGGTTCATTTGTATTTATTCCAAAAGGTGTTGACTGTCCAATGGAATTATCCTCTTATTTTAGAATTAACTCTGGTGATATAGGACAATTTGAACGTACATTAATAATTGCCGAAGATAATTCCTCTGTAAGCTATTTAGAGGGCTGTACCGCTCCAATGTTTGACACTAATACTCTCCATGCAGCGGTTGTAGAGCTTGTAGCACTTGATCAGGCATCAATTAAATATTCTACTGTTCAAAACTGGTATGCCGGGAATGAAGAGGGCGTGGGTGGAATATATAACTTTGTCACTAAGCGAGGGCATTGCAGAGGCAAGCAAAGCAAAATCAGCTGGTCCCAGGTTGAAACTGGTTCTGCAATTACCTGGAAATATCCCAGTTGCATACTTCAAGGGTATGAATCTATTGGAGAGTTCTACTCAGTAGCTTTGACTAACAATTATCAAAAAGCAGATACAGGCACAAAAATGATTCATGTAGGTCCAAAGACAAGGTCAACGATCGTCAGCAAAGGAATCAGTGCAGGACATTCAAGTAATAGTTATAGAGGCTTAGTTCAAATGGGTCCTAAAGCTTCTGGAGCAAGGAATTACAGCCAATGTGATTCTATGTTAATTGGCGATAATGCAGGCGCAAATACTTATCCATATATACGATCACAACAACCTCAAGCAAATATTGAACATGAAGCTAGTACTTGTCGAATTTCCGAGGATCAACTGTTCTATTTACAAAGTAGGGGGATCAATTTTGAAGAAGCAATCTCAATGATGGTAAGTGGATTCTGTAGAGATGTATTTAATCAATTACCTATGGAGTTTGCTGCCGAAGCTGACAAACTCCTTGCTTTAAAACTTGAGGGATCTGTTGGATGAAGCCTCATCAAAAGCCTTCTAACTTGAATTTCACTACTTCACAATTGCTTTTCTTCTACTGAAGTGATCAGAACTGACTCCGAACTCATTCTTGAAATTACTGACCTGCACGCATGTGTAGAAAATCAGCCAATATTGAAGGGAGTCAACTTAACGGTTCGTGCTGGCGAAATCCATGCAGTAATGGGTCGCAATGGCAGTGGGAAAAGTACACTCTCAAAAGTAATTGCTGGCCATCCTGCATATAACGTTACTGCAGGGAAAATTCAATTCCAAGGACAAGATCTTCTTGCAATGGAACCAGAAGAAAGAGCTCGGTGTGGAGTTTTCCTTGGGTTTCAGTATCCAGTCGAGATTCCTGGAGTTAGCAATCTTGAATTTCTACGAGTTGCTACTAATTCTCGCCGGGAAAAACTTGGCCAAGCAGAACTCGACACTTTTGAATTTGAAGACCTGGTGAGAGAAAGATTAAATGTGGTGCAAATGGACCCGGCCTTTCTTGAGCGAAGCGTGAATGAAGGATTCTCAGGTGGAGAAAAAAAGCGTAATGAAATTCTCCAAATGGCATTACTTCAACCTGTATTTTCAATACTTGATGAAACAGACTCTGGCCTAGATATTGATGCCCTAAGAATTGTTGCCGCAGGAGTTAGTCAACTTGCGACACCCACTTCCGCCACTCTTCTTATTACTCACTACCAAAGATTATTAAATGAAATTACTCCTGACTTTGTTCATGTCATGGATTCTGGAAAAATTTTACGTACAGGTGGTAAAGACCTTGCACTTGAATTGGAACGTGCTGGATATGACTGGATTAATTCAACTAACAAAGATCAGGAGGACAATTAATTATGGCGGTCTCCCGCCAATGGTTAGAAACACTCCCTGCACCACATGGAGTACTGCAGAAACTGCAACAACGTGGGCGTAATGCTCTGACAAAAAATGAACTCCCCACAAATTCACTTGAAGCATGGCGTCTAACAGATCTCAAGCGCCTTGAGAAGCTATTTTCACTAACAGTTGTCACTAAATCAGAAATACCACTCAAACCTTTTAGCAATTCATGGGTCAAAAGCCCAAAAAATGGATTCAGGATTGTGATGGATCCTCAGCGCGATCCATTGGAAGGAATAATCCTTCCAGATGGAATAAGACCACTAACACCATTAGAACTTGAGCAAAATTTAGGGCAAGTTCTGAAAAGCTGTTTATGTAGTAATGATTGGCCAATAGCCATTAATAATGCATCAGCAACAAACTTATTGGCATTAAAAGTAGAAGGTCAAGATTTACCTCCACTCGAATTGATTACAGAAGCAACACAAGGAACATTCGTGCCCAGCAGAATTATTCTCATCCTCGAAGAAAAAGCAAAATTAGAACTTCTTCAGATCACACTTGGTAAGCAAGATTCTGCACATAGTCACCTCTTAGAAGTCCACCTTGGTAAGGAAGCTGAACTTAATCATGGTTGGGTTGCCCTAGGCAGTGGAGAAGGAAATCTACTCGCTAATTTAACAATCGAACAAGAGGAAAAAAGTAACTATTCTTTAACTTCTGTGCAGCATGGTTGGTCTCTGGGAAGGCTGGAACCACGAGTCGTCCAAGTTGGTGGAGAGGCAACTACAACATTAAAAGGACTGCAGATTTCTACTGGAAGTCAACAATTAGCTACTCATTCTGCAGTTCGTTTCGATGGTCCTGAAGGTGTCCTTGATCAGTTACATAAAACAGCTGCCTCTGGACATTCACATTGTATTTTTAATGGTGAAATTGATGTCCCCAAAATCGCACAAAGAACTAACGCCGCACAACTAAGTAGAAATCTTTTAATGTCAACACGCGCAAGAATTGATACTAAACCTGAACTTGAAATTGTTGCTGACGACGTAAGGTGCACTCATGGTGCAACAGTGAGTCAACTGCAAGAAGATGAATTATTCTATATGCGTAGTAGAGGAATCAATTCTAAAGCAGCAGCAACACTACTTTTGAAAGGTTATTGTCAAGAAATCCTTGATAATCTTCCAGTCGAAGCAAACCGTTGGGGAATTCTTAATCAACTGCTAGAGAGCGTGAAGTAATGAATACTGCTCCACAAACTCTTGCAGAGAGAACTCGAAGAGATTTCCCAATTTTTTCTCAAGATATAGCCGGCCAAACTCAACTAATTTATCTAGATCATGCAGCCACGAGTCAAAAACCCAGAGAGGTTCTTGACGCTCTCCAGTATTACTATGCACATGACAATGCCAATGTCCATAGAGGCGCACATCAGCTCAGTGCACGAGCTACAGAAGCTTTTGAAGCAGCTCGTGAAACTACAGCTCACTTTATAAATGCTCGATCTTCCAAAGAAATTTTATTCACCCGCAACGCCAGCGAAGCAATCAACCTTGTAGCACGCTCATGGGGAGACAATAACCTCCAAGAAGGAGACGAAATTCTCCTTAGTTTGATGGAACATCACAGCAATCTGGTGCCTTGGCAATTGTTAGCCAAGCGCACAGGTTGTTTGATTCGTCATATAGGTATCACTGAAAGTGGAGAGCTTGATTTAGATGACTTGCGCTCCAAGTTGAATCAAAAAACAAAGTTCTTGAGTGTTGTACATATCAGTAACACCTTGGGTTGCTGCAATCCAATCGAAGAAGTTACCGATCTTGCACATAAAGCAGGGGCTTTAGTGTTAATTGATGCCTGCCAAAGTCTTGCCCATCAAGTTATTGATGTGCAGTCTTTAAACATTGATTTCCTTGCAGGCTCCTCCCACAAACTTTGTGGACCTACAGGAATGGGTTTTCTTTGGGGTCGCGAAGAATTGCTAAACACGATGCCGCCCTTTCTAGGTGGTGGCGAAATGATCGAAAATGTTTTCCTCGATCACAGCACTTGGGCAGAACTACCTCATAAATTTGAAGCGGGGACTCCGGCTATTGGAGAAGCGATAGGAATGGGTACAGCGCTTAACTATCTCAAGAAAATTGGCCTAGAAGAAATCCATAGCTGGGAACAACAGCTCACACAACATCTATTTCAAGAACTAAGAAATATTGACGGGATTCAAATTCTTGGTCCATCTCCAGAAACTCAGCCTAATCGAGGGTCACTTGCTACCTTTAGCGTCAAAAATGTTCATGCAAATGACATAGCAGCATTACTTGATGCAAATGACATCTGCATTAGAAGTGGGCATCACTGTTGTCAACCTCTACATAGACATTATGGATTAAATGCCACTGCACGGGCAAGTCTAAGTTTCACCTCTACCCTCAACGAAATTGATCAATTTATAGAAGAGCTGCAATCGACTATTTCTTTTTTAAAGGCCCATAGTTAAATACAAAGATGCTTTCGAAAGAATTTCTCTGAATCTTCCAAGACCTTTACTTTTACTTGTTTATCTCTAAAGCCATGACCCTCCTCAGGGAAAGTATGCACTTCAACGGGTACGTTGTTCTTTCTAAGCGCAGCAGCCATCGCTTCAGTCTGCTCAGGAAGTACAACTTTATCTTTCAAGCCCTGAAAGAAAATTACTGGGCAAGTAATTCGTGAAGCATTCATTAATGGTGAACGTCGCTCATAAAGATGGTGTTTTTCTGACCAAGGGCCTACTAGATAATCAAGATAACCAGCCTCAAACCTATGCGTATCTGTAGTCATAGAAGTCAAGTCACTTACTGCATAACGACAAGCCCCCACTCGAAACACATCGGTAAAACATAAACACGCCAAGGTAGAGAATCCACCTGCACTACCGCCTTCAATCGCAATCAACTTTTCATTCGCCTTGCCAGCATCTATTAAGGCCTTAGCTGCCGCTGCACAATCAAAGACATCTACCTCGCCCCAAGAATATTTTATTCGTTCCATATATTGTCTCCCAAATCCAGTAGAGCCTCCATAATTCACATCCACAACCCCCCACCCTCGAGAAGTCCAAAATTGAACTTCAAGATTTAGGCCTCTTCTAGTCATTGCAGTTGGACCACTATGACTTTTGACTAGTAAAGGTGCTGGACCTAATTGACCATGGCTAGGCGGATAGTACCAAGCATGAGTCTGCTCACCCCTGTATCCCTCAAACCAAAAAGGCTCTGCAATACTAATTTGGTCTTTATCAATAGGAAGCTGACTTGATGGGGTATGCATCCAGTTACCATCTTTCAGATCAATTTCCAACAATCCAGTGCATTGAGAAGGATTACTCGCGATAACTACTGCATGATCTAATTCAGACTGCACATAAGCCAAATCATCAAATGGTTGCTCTACATCAGAGATCAAACCCTCAGGATGCAAAAGATTCAATCGCCAAGTACCACCTTTACAGTTTGCAGAAAGAATCTGATTAGCAGCTGAGCTAGCAGTAGACATTCCATAAACCCATTGAGGCATAGCCGTTTCAGCCTTCATAGGCCAAGGATGTCTCCATTCCTGAGAATTATCGAGAGAAATATGAGGGCCTGTAATCATCAGATTCCACCAACCACCGCTGTCTTCTGCAACGACCAACTGACCATTAGGCAACCAAAATGGTTGAAACACTGAACATAAATGATGATCTTTTGATCGACTACCTGCCAAGACACCTTTGTGTACTAGCTCTCCTGACTTGCCAAGCTGGGCCCACCAAAGCTGACTTGATTCCCAAGGCATTGCTGGATGTTGCCATTCAACCCACACCAACTGGTCGCCATCAGGACTCAGGGCTGGATAACCAGCAAAATCTTCGCAGGAATAAAGAACATGCTCTTTCTGATGTTCCTTAGAAAGATCAAAGCTCACCAGAAAATCCTTGTCATGTTTCTCCATGACGCCTATCCACCGATTGTTATGTAAATCAATCAAGCCATCAGCCAATAACCCATCTCCCGTAGAAGACAAACAAATAGGGGGGTGTTTGACTCTTAATTTTTGCTCGTGAGTTTTTAGATGTTCTGGAAAACTAAGTACTTGAAGCCAAAGACACCCATCCGAATCATCTATCCAAGTCATAATCATCTGTCCATCTTTTAGTGCAGTTGCTACTGGACTTCCTCCATACTCATGCACTCGAGTCCGAAGATTAATTGGACTTGGAGTCAACTCTTGAGGTGAAAGATCAGAACGACCCCATGGTCGAATAAAAGCTGATGTACGTCCTTTCTCTTGAGGTCGTTGTTCCAACCACAAAACCCAGTCATTAATAAGTCGCGGCTCCTTCAATATGGGAATTTGACCAAGAGCTAATTCAGCCGTCAAAACCTTCACATTTTTTGGATGCTGCTTTGAAGAAGACCCTTTGTATTTCATCGATAATTAAATTGGGGTGTGAAGCTACTAAAATCAAAAAATAATCCGGCAATTTTTTTTTGGCTCGAAGCTTTGCTCAACTGGCACGTAATGCCGAAAAGAATAAGGCTGCAATTGCAGTTTCGAAGGATCCTCTTGAGAATCCCCCTCTAGAGATTCATAAACTTGGCAATCGTGCCCTACGCAAGCCTGCGCGTCGAGTGAGCAAAGTAGATGAATCAATCAGAGATCTTGTTAGAGATATGCTTCGAAGCATGTACTCTGCTAAAGGCATTGGTTTAGCTGCGCCACAAGTAGGCATCCATAAACAAATCCTAGTTATTGATACTGATCTAGAAACACCTAGTACTCCACCACTAGTACTAATCAATCCAGAAATCATTAGTACCAGTGCAAGTATTGAAACCTATGAAGAAGGATGTCTCAGTATTCCAGGTGTTTACTTAGATGTGATTAGGCCTGCATCCATAAAAATCAGCTTTAGAGATGAAATGGGACGACCAAAAAAAATGAACGCTGATGGACTGATCTCACGATGCATTCAGCATGAAATGGATCATCTCAATGGAGTGCTTTTCGTAGACAGGGTTACTTCTCCAGAAGATCTAAAACGGGAATTACAAGAAAATGGCTTTCGAAATGAAGATGTTAATCCACTTGATTAAACAGTTACTAATACGATCAAAACTTTCTAATATTCAAAAAAGTCCTATCCACCAATAATTACTGATGACTCAAGAAACAATTTTTGGACGAATACTCTCTGGAGAAATACCCTGCGATGAAGTGTACAGTGATAAACACTGTTTGGCATTTAGAGATATTCAGCCCCAAGCTCCTGTTCATATTCTTATTATACCGCGCAAAAATATACATAAATTGAGTGACGCAACAGAACAAGATCAAGAGCTTTTGGGACATTTACTTCTAGTAGCGTCTAAAGTTGCACACCAAGAAGGACTTGAAGATTGGAGAACAGTTATCAACTCCGGAGAAAAGGCAGGACAAACAGTTTTTCATCTTCATATACACGTCTTAGGAGGCCGAGTCCTCCAATGGCCGCCGGGCTAACTTCGCCTAAAGTTAAAAAATATTGCCTACAGAACCTCTCAAAGATGACGAATCTAAGGCTGATGATTGTCGCGTCTCACTGTTTTCCATAAGTGCAGGTAATCTTTTCTCCTAAATAAAGCAGATTTATTACATAAAGAGGCCTTGCCTCAGCCTCTGAAAGAGAGAAGCTTTGAACATAACTAGGTAATAAGTGAATGTCTCAAAAAGACAAACAATCCACCACGCAATCCATAGCAAAAAATCCAGCGCCATGGTTTTCAACCAACGAACTCCTCGAATACCTAGGTATAACAACGATTGAATTAAATCAACAATTCAGTTTGTTTACTGAAGGGCTGCACTATCGACACGAAAACCCAGCAGATCCAGATAGCAAAATTTTATGGAGGGTCGACTTAGTAGATGAACTTTTATGCCTGCCAGTCCCTCCCCTCGAAAGAGAAGCGATGTTGAAAGCTATTAATAATCACATCACATGTCAAGAATAAAAATTAAGATCTGAAATAATGAAAACCACTTTAAAGAGGGAGTATAAGTATGATTTTGTTTGCTTATCTAGATTTTTAATACTACTATAAATTTCGTGATCAGCCAAGTATTTTGATGTTTACTTTAAAGCTATGAATGAAAACGAAAAAGTTGATTTCTACGATCTGAACCAACAGTCAATCCACCTAACAATAAAATCAAATGTCAAGACCAAGCCTCTTTGGAGAAGACTTTACTGGACTACTGGTAAAGATTCAGATGAATACAAGGCAGGATGCGTAGATATCCTTAAGGCTTATTTCCCCGACTCTTTTCAAAACCTGATTCACAAGGCTTCAGAGAAAGCTTTGTAATAGTTAAATGGATCCAAAAAGGTAACTAGGCAGGCAAACCAGATTTTTCAAAAGACAACTTCAATTCCAAACAGAAGATCAGAGAAAATAAATAAAAGACTAGTGCGGTTTCTGCACTGGCTTTATCAATGATGCAACTTACCAACAATCTGCGCTATAAGGTACAGCCTTGTTAGCTGCAAGAAAATGCAATCAGAAACAAAGGTGTCAGATGGAAGATTTAAAGAACGTGTAATCGACTTTGGCGAGAGAAAATGGGAAAGCCTAAGCGATTCTCAAAAAAATCTCTTAAAACGCTCATGGGGCGTTCTTACTTACAAATGGCAATGGCAAATAGCACTCAATGCTCCAATCATGATTTTGTGGGTCTTAGACAGAACAGTTCCTTCCATTCATAGGTTCGATATGGCAATACTGGCATCACTCCCACTGCCTGACTGGATTAATTCAATGATGAGCTTGAATTAAATCAAATTAAAAATATCTAGAATTCATAGCTGTTACAAGCAATAGCCATTTTTATATAATCTTTTTAAAATTCTTTCTATCAATACACATTTATCCTGGCTAAGACAATTAGGTTATTTACATTGAAATTCCACTCATTGATTTTCTCTAATCAAATGGTTTATATCTTCTCATGTCAAAATCTATAAAAATTTCTCAAAACAATATTAGTTTGCAGCTTGGAAAGCTAAGGCGATTAGCTCAGCCTTTCTTTCTACCTATTGAACAAGTAGCAGGTTGGCAATTTATATGGTTGCTGGTCTGTTTAATGTTCTGCGTTGGAGGACTTGTTCTAGTTTCTCTAACTGGCTTAATCGAAATAATTGGTACATTACAACCTTCTCTTACAGAAAAATACCTTGGTGGAGTAGTTAGTACGACCGAAGCAATCTGGACTTCATGGATAGGTTGGCTTTTCGCTGGATTATTTCTTGTCGGTGCAGGCAGCTTTTTTAATTTTCGCCAACAGCTAAGAAACAAGCGCTGGATTCATTGGCTCCTACTAGGAATAATAGTTTTAATGCTACTCGCAGTTAATGGTATTAATGCCGGCATAGGATTTATCGCTCGAGATCTGACGAATGCACTGGTTCAAAAACAAGAAACAGGTTTTTATAGGATTCTAGGAATTTATGCATGCTGTTTTATTGTTGCTCTACCAATACGTGTTTCTCAAATATTCTTCACTTATAAGCTAGGAATCAT
>QCRX01000007.1 GCA_003209275.1 Prochlorococcus sp. AG-463-P14 | reverse complement strand
CAAAACAGATAAACCACTTACTAGCAAAGCACGATGAACACTGGGATTGGACCAGCATGAAGGATCTTTGCTAACTCTATCTAATGCTGAGATTGTCAATCGTGCCATCATTGCACTTCTACTATCAAAGCCTTCTTTCATAAAGAAAAAGCCTGTTTTTCAACCAAAGCAAACTCAAATGGAATTGCCACACAAACTGGTCGGCTAGATAGGTGTCCGCACAAGACTTGCTACTGTCATCAAGATATCGACTATGAATGTCTTACAAGAGAGTACTTCTGAAGCTCAGCGGTGAAGCGCTGATGGGGGACAAGCCTTACGGGATTGATCCGGCAATTGTTCATTCAATTGCTTCAGATGTTTCCAAGGTTGTCGCCAATGGAACACAGCTTGCAATTGTTGTTGGTGGAGGAAATATCTTTAGAGGCCTGAAGGGATCAGCGGCTGGTATGGATCGAGCCACTGCTGATTATGTCGGGATGCTCGCGACAGTAATGAATGCAATTACTCTTCAAGACGGGCTAGAAAGGACTGGTGTGCCAACCAGAGTTCAAAGCGCAATCGAGATGCAACAAGTTGCTGAACCCTATATCCGCAGAAGGGCTATTCGACATCTTGAGAAAGGCAGAGTCGTCGTATTTGGGGGCGGTTGTGGTAATCCTTTTTTTACTACTGATACAACTGCTGCTTTAAGGGCTGCAGAAATTAATGCAGATGTTGTTTTCAAAGCCACCAAAGTAGATGGTGTTTATGACCAAGACCCAAAACGTTTCTCTAATGCAATTCGCTATGACAACCTCACCTTCCAAGAAGTACTAAGTCAAGAGATTGCCGTAATGGATAGTACTGCAATTGCCCTTTGCAAAGACAACAACATCCCAATCGTAGTTTTCGACCTTTTCGAACCTGGGAATATCGGCAAAGCAGTTGCGGGGGATCCCATTGGTTCAAGGATTAGCAACTCAAGCTGAACTTGATACCTTTGCTATTCGCTCTAAAAGTCTTTCTCTCTATTTGCAGCACATGTCGAACAAGGAAATTGAATCCACCATGCGGAAATCAGTAGATGCCGCACAGCGAACTTTTAATTCCATTCGTACTGGACGAGCAAACCCATCTATATTAGATCGATTAAAAGTTGAGTATTACGGTGCGGAAACACCACTTAAATCATTAGCGACTATATCTATCCCTGATTCACAAACAATCTCGATACAGCCATTTGACGCAGGCTCATTAGCTTTAATAGAAAAAGCAATTGCAACAAGTGACCTTGGTTTATCTCCCAATAACGACGGCAAAATAATTAGAATAAATGTTCCTCCCTTAACTGAAGAACGTCGCAAAGAATTTTGCAAACTAGCTTCGAAATATGCAGAGGAAGGAAAAGTGGCCCTCAGGAATATTCGAAGAGATGCTATCGATAAAGTAAAAAAATCAGAAAAAGATGGAGAAATATCAGAAGATCAAAGTCATGACGAACAAAACAGCATTCAGAAGCTAACTGATAAATTTATAAATGAACTCGAGAAGCATCTCTCTGAAAAAGAAGCAGAGATCCTAAAAGTTTGAGCCTAAAAGATGTGTTAATTATTGGGGCAGGTGCAGCTGGTTCTGCGGCCGCTTTTCATTTAGCACTAGCAGGAAAAAATGTAGCTCTTCTTGAAAAAGACTTATACAGCAAGATCAAACCTTGCGGAGGAGGCATGGCATCTGCAGTTCAAGAATGGTTCCCTTTCGAGCTCAAAGAAGTCGTTGATGAAGTAATAACTAAAGTTGATTTCAGTTGGTGTCTTAAAGACCAAGTCTTGGCAGAGCTTCCCGGGTCTTCTCCTTTTTGGATAGTGCGTAGAGAAAAACTAGATAATCTTCTTATTAATGAAGCAATAAATGCAGGTGCTGAATACATAAGACCTTTTGAAGTTTTCAATTTGCAAAAACATCGAGGGATATGGCAGCTCACCTCTAAAGAAGGGAAAACTCTAGAAGCAAAAGCAATTGTGATTGCTGATGGTTCAAACTCACCATGGCCAACAATATTTGGTTTAGGACCAAAGCGACAGCATCATGCCGTAACCACGTCTGTACGACTAAAAGGAAGAGGCAACCTACAGAAAGGAACAGCCCGGTTTGAATTTGGCTTGGTTCAGCAAGGTTTTGCATGGGCTTTTCCCTTGTCTGACGGAGTGAATATTGGAGTTGGCACATTCATCGGTAGCCATGCTGCCGACTTCAACGATGTCTTGGACGAATTACTACCAAATCTTGGTTTCGATCGAAAAGCAGGCGTTCGTCAAGAGTCTTTGTTAAGGGTTTGGAATGGACACTATCCTCTTCATAGTGAAGGAATCCTCGCCATTGGTGATGCAGCGTCATTATGCGATCCTTTCCTAGCTGAAGGATTACGTCCAGCACTCATGAGCGGTTATGAAGCAGCTCATGCACTCAACAATTGGTTAAACAAAGACAGCAAAGACTTATCTGATTACACAAAAATAATGAAACAAAGGTGGGGTGACTCAATGGCTTGGGGAAGACGAATTGCTCAAGTTTTCTATCGATTCCCAAAAGTTGGTTACCAATTAGGAGTTAAGAGGCCAACTGCTCCAAAGAGAATTGCGGAAATACTTTCTGGGAAATTAGGTTATGGTGATATTGCTCAAAGGGTTATCAAAAGATTGCTTTTTCAAAAAAGCTAATATCTAGATCTACCAAATTCTTCAAAAAAATTACCAACAAGATTGACAATAAAAAGGCCTTTTATGTATATGCTGTTTCTCATGAGAATTTAACCAATGAAAAAAGAAAAAGCTTGGGTTTGGTTTAAAGGTGGTCTAAAAGGTGGCTCTTGGGAATCAGGTTTCTTGGCAAGCCATAGTGAAAAAGGTGGCATAGAAATAGAAAAAGCAGACTTCATCAAATGCAGAGTCCCCGAATGGAGAGTTCTATATCAAGAGCCTAAGGATGAAAAGGCCTCCCCTGAGATACCTGATGGAGCAGACTGGAAATATCTATAAGAGTAAAAATACTTTTAAAACTTTTTTATATTGAGAATCAAATAGCTTTAGAAAAGTAAACAAGAATATAAATCTACTAATTACTATTCTAAGAAATTTAATTCTTTTAAACTCTACTAAGAGCCAATGCAGCACCTAAACCAGAAATAACATCATTTTGAAGGAGTCTACCGTCATGATCATTGTCAAGAGCATCGAAAACCGCATCACTTCCCAACCATTCTTCTCTTGTTATACATCCATCACCATCCAAATCATTCAACATAAATATCTCATGTACAACATGAGTAAAGGCATTTCCTCCTTCTATTACTGCAAGCCTATGAGCAAGCTGTGATTCCAAAGTATCAATTGCTTTGCTAAAACCACGAATACCTTCTTCAAGTTTCTCACTAGCCATACGATCATTTTTCAGCATCAAATCAAAATTTATTTTATCTAGAGTTATCTTATCGTCAGCGCTTATTGGATTAACAGCATCAAGTTTACGCGTTAAATCTTCTTGAGATTGTCTTAACTGATCAAGTAGTTTCGGAGATATAGTCAACAGATCACAACCAGCCAATTCAATAATTTCCTGAACATTGCGAAAACTAGCCCCCATTACTTCCGTCTTGTATCCAAATTTCTTGTAGTAATTAAATATCTTAGTAACTGAAATTACGCCTGGATCTTCATTGCCAGGATAAGATTCTTTCCCTGATTGTGCTTTATACCAATCTAGTATGCGTCCAACGAATGGAGAAATAAGAGTAACTCCAGCTTCTGCACATGCAACGGCCTGAGAAAAACCAAATAATAAGGTTAAATTGCAGTGAATACCTTCTTTCTCAAGCTCTTCTGCTGCCTTTATTCCTTCCCATGTAGCAGCAATCTTAATTAAGACACGATCTTTAGAGATGCCAGCCTCGTTATAAAGAGAAATTAGCTTCCTTGCCTTAGAGATAGTCGCGTCTTTGTCAAAGCTAAGGCGCGCATCTACTTCTGTTGAAACCCTCCCAGGAACAATCTTAAGAATCTCCTGTCCAAACATTACGCAAATCTCATCTAGGGCTTCATGAACAACTTCCTCAACGGCAGTGCCATTACCAATTTTCTGCCTCGAGGCTTTCAAAGCCTCATCAATAAGACTCTGATAAGCAGGTATCTGCGCAGCTGCCAAAATCAAAGATGGATTAGTTGTTGCATCCCTGGGAGTAAACGTCTTAATAGCTTCAAGATCACCAGTATCCGCAACAACAACAGTCATTGAGGAGAGTTGCTCAAGGAGAGTAGCCATGGAGCGAACACCTTTTATAGGAACGTAACCTAGCGAGGTTTTGAAGGATTACACCCCTTGTCTAGGAACACAAGAAATTTCTCTAAAGTCAACCTTTTGCAGGCTGCAATACCCTCTTGTTACTGCTTGGCGGAATTTTTTCTAATACCAACAATGAATCAATAATCTTCTTGGCCACTGGGACAGCAACTGTAGAGCCATAAGCATGTTCCCCCTGGGGCTCATCAACTGCAACAAGAACTACATAACGGGGGTTATCTACAGGCAAGCTCGCTACAAAGCTGCAAATTTTTGCTCCAGTCTCATAACGACCATTAAATGCCTTCTGAGCAGTGCCTGTTTTCCCTGCTATGCGATACCCAGGTGTTTTAACTCCGATAGCAGTTCCTTTTTCGACAACGGATTCCATCCACTCAAGAACTGTCTTAGTGACTTCTGAACGCAGAATCTGAAAATCACTAGGTGGCCCTGAAGAGACAATTTCATTACCTCCTTTCAGCCCTCTTGTTATATGTGGTCTAACTACGAAGCCTCCATTTGCAATAAGAGCATGCAACTGTGCAAGTTTCAATGGTGTAAGAGAAAAACCCTGACCATAAGAAGCTGTAGCCACCTCAATAGGCTTAGAGACAAATTGATCTTTCATCTTTAATTGACCAGCCACTGCACCAGGGAGATCAGTTTGGGGCCTCATATCCAGACCCAAACGATGAAGCCAATCCCAGTATTTAGAAGGTTTTAATTGACGCATTGCTTTTACCATTCCAACATTGCTAGACACCTGAAGCACTCTTGCAAAATCAATAACTCCATTAGCTCTACGATCATGGTTATAAATAGACCATCCCCCAACACTTAATTTCCCAGTATCATTAACGCTTCCTTTAGAATGAATAGCACCTTCTTGAAGAGCTAAAGCAAGATTAATAGGTTTAAAGGTAGAGCCTGGTTCAAAAAGATCCTGAACAGACCACTCCCGAAAAAGAGCAGGCGAAAATTCCCAGTATTTATTAGGATCATAAGTAGGAGTAGAAGCTAATACCAAGAGTTCGCCGTTATTGACATCCATAACTATCGCGACTCCCTTTTTAGCCTTCCATTTACTCACCTCAGTCGCCAATGCCTTTGCTGCCAGCTCCTGAAGTCGTGCATCCAAAGTTAAGTGTAGATTTAAATCATCTTCAGAAAAAGTTCCTGGAGCTAAATCATCTGGGAGAGGAGTGCCATCTGCACCTCGGCGAAAGACACGAGCCTTTTCTAAACGCAATAGTTCCTTATGTAGACTCTGTTCCAGTCCAGCTTGAGGAATACGATCCTGGTTTAAAAACCCAACAACATTTGCGAAGAGTGCTCCCTGCGGATAAACCCTTTGAGGATAGGGCTCAAGATCTAATCCACTAATACCAAGGCTTTTTATTTCGGAGGCAATCTCAGAGTCAATTCCATCTGCGAGATTAATGCCTGAAGCTCTATCACCTAATCGATTCAATAATTGATATTTCGAAACTCCTAATAATCGAGATAATTTATTAGCTACGTCAACTGGTTTTCGTATTAATGAGGGAGCATCACCTGGAAAATTAAAATATCTAGGGTGAGCCCATAGCCGGAAACGCTCCTCATCCATAGCTACTAATCGTCCTCTTCGATCAACTATTGACCTTCGTCTTCCTAGCGGGTTAATCCTTTGAGTTTGAACTGCACGAGCACGTGCTTCTAATTCAGGTGCTTGCAAAACTTGCAACCAAGTCATCCTCCCAATAAGCCCAAATAATCCAAAACAAAGAAATAAAAAAATTAATCTCAATCGAACAGATGAGATGGGCTCAAGTGAGTTAGCCCTCAAACGTCTACGTCGAGAACGTTTCGGAGGAAGTGGAATCAATAGCCGTGTTTAATGGGATTGGAGACAAATCCTCTTAAAATGGCTAACTTCTCTGAGCCTTTCGACTGGAACTTACCAAGCAAATAAGGACTCTCTAGATACAAAAGGTTGTCAGCCTTAGTAGGCACCATAGAAAGAGGTAAACTCGTATTCTGAAGTAGATAACGCTCTAGCATTGCTGTCGAATCAGTTAATCTATGAGTTAAATCACGCGTTGTTTCTAACCTAGCGAACGCAACTGTCCAAAGGTGTTGCCAATGCAAAGCGAGAGTAGACATCAACCCCACTGCGACAAGGACACCAATCAAAGCTCCATCAGCAGCCTTATGAAGACCAGCGACCAAAGGGAATTGCCTGGAAATCGTCCTCTTAGGGAATGATCCATTAATCAATTGGCGTGGACTAATAGAGCGATTAATTGAAGCAGCACGTTTATAAGAAGTCCTGTACCGCTGAGCTACAACTATCACCGCTTAAATCAATTCTTAAATTAAGTGAAACACCATCAACAGTACAGAGCAAGCCCTAACTAAAGACAAGATAGTACTAATACATCTATCCACCAAGCAAAATCAGACTAGTAAACGTAAATCCATTCCAAATGGAATGCATAAGAACACATGGGAAAAGTCGGCCTGAACTTAACCTCATCAGACCAAGTCCCACCCCCAATACAAATAATGGTGGGAATTCCCCAACGCTTAAATGAGCCAAAGCAAAAACCAAACCACTAACTACCACACCAAGAAGCGAGCCATATGAATTTGCTAAGACTGGAAGCAACGCACCGCGAAAAACTAATTCTTCAAACAAAGGCGCCAAAACGACCGTAATCAAAACCAGCAAAGTCAGAGCCAAAGGGTTGCGACTTCTTAAAACAAGTTCAAGCAGAGGATTACTTCCTCCTTGATCACCTACAAACAAATTCATTAGCCATCCAGTTAGCAAAACAAGTGGCATAACCATTAACCAACCTTTAATGGCCTTAAAAAAAGCTCGATCCAAAGGGAAGAAACGCCATTGAAGCCATCCACCTATAGGTTTTTCAATTTTTCCTAGACCAACTATTTGATATCGCAAAATCAGCAATGGAGGAATTGTCATGGATATATAACCAACAAAAACTTTTAGAGATTCATTCACTGGACTCGCCAACCCTTTTGTGAAACCCTCTGTTATAGGAGCTATTAAAGTCGGAGAAATAACCTCTCCTAAGACCACAAACCCTCCTGCGACTAGAAGAAGCATGTCTACAAGTGAGAGTGGTAATGGGCTTAGTGGAGGCCAAGGAACAGCTTTTTTTCGAAAAATCATCCAAAGCTGTCGAATTAACAAGCCACTTCCAACTAATACTGAAAGCAATGGAACGAATTGACTTAGGGAAAGTCGAAAGGCTCTGTTCCTAGAAATTTCAAAGTCAACGCACTGTTCATAACCTCCCCCAATCGCGAGACAACTAATTTGATACAACAATGGATCATTCTTTTTTGTTCCAGAACCATCAAGCTCTAAAAGAGAAGACTTCAACTCGCTTTTACTCGCCAAGAGAACCTGCTTGACTTCTAATAAAGAATCTTCTGGAAATACCTCTCCCAATAAAGCGCGACGTCTTTCTCTTAGGGGTTCCAGAGCTGCTAGTACTAGCTTATTACGATCGCTAATTTCCTCAAGAGGAATTTCATTCAGACTTTCTCTTAAAGAATCTTCTGGGTTCTCTCCAACCAAAAATGGTCGCAACGCGCTAGGAAGCGCAGGTTCAGCAAGAAAAGACATTTCTCGCTGATTCAGAGATAATTGTGGTGTAACTGAAGGGCGACTAAAACTCTCCTCTAGGCCTTTAATCCAAATCAGTGCTGTCAACAGGACGGAAAGGACAGCTAGCGCAAGTTTCCAGGTCGGGGCACCTTTTCTCATAGGGAACTCATTCAACAAACAACCATCAGCAGATAAAGATTCTCCTTATCTAGTGAAGAGTAAGACGACATATTCCCCATACGATGGCCACAGACAAAACAATTTGCGAGTGACTTTGCGTCTTTTACTTGTTCGTCATGGTCTTAGTAGCTTCAATAGCGAACAAAGAATTCAAGGTCGTAATGACCTTTCCCGCCTCACTACTGAGGGAGAAGAACAAGCTTTGCGAACAGGTGAGGCCCTAGCAGATTTGCAAATTAACGCTGTTTACTCCTCTCCTCTAGAACGAGCGGCGAAAACTGCAACCATACTCACCAAACAGATCAAACAAAATCACAGTCTAATTATTGATCAAGGGTTACTAGAAATTGATCTTGGACCATGGAGTGGTCTCACTGCTGAGGAAATAAAAGAAAAATTTCCCAGTGACTACAACACTTGGAAAAAACAACCCAACAAACTTGTACTCAAGCATGAGGATGGAAGTAATTATTACCCCATTGAAGAACTCATCAAACAAGCAAAGGAATTCTTAGATAAAATCCTTCAGCAACACTCCCCAGAGATGGATAAAAATGTTGTTATTGTTGGTCATAACGCTATTCTTCGTTGTTTAATACTTTTATTAGTAGGTGAACCTGATAATGGTTTTAGGAGAATCCGACTAGACAATGCGTCTATATCAGTTCTAAATCTTTCTCCACATCAATCAAAATTATGCACGACTCAAATTGAATGTTTAAACAATACATCCCATCTAACAACTTCTTTACCCTCAAAAGGTACAAATGCACGTCTAATTCTTGTTCGGCATGGAGAAACAGACTGGAACCTTCAAGAACGTTTTCAAGGGCAAATTGATATCCCCCTAAACAACAACGGGGAAAATCAAGCCAAGTCAACCATGTCATTCCTAAAGAAAGTGAAATTAGATAAAGCCTTTAGCAGTCCTTTGTCTAGACCAATGCAAACAGCGAAAGAAATCCTCACTTCTCATCCAGAAATTAATATCCAGGCGAAGAAAGGTCTTCTAGAAATAGGACATGGCCTTTGGGAAGGAAAGCTTGAATCCGAAATCAAGTCAAACTGGCCAGAATTGCTTCAAGAATGGAAAGATTCCCCAGAAAAAGTTCAAATGCCAGAAGGAGAGTCGATCCAAGATGTATGGACTCGCTCAGTAAAGTGCTGGGCAATGATCGCCAACGAGCTGAACCCTAACGAAACCGCATTAGTAGTAGCCCATGATGCTGTTAACAAAACAATCCTCTGTCACCTTCTTGGGCTTACTCCTGCAGATATTTGGATGGTAAAGCAAGGAAATGGCGGCGTGACAATAGTCGACATATCAAATGATCCCAGCCAACCTGACGTTGTGACATGTCTCAATCTCACTTCCCATCTCGGAGGTGTCCTCGATAGCACAGCAGCAGGAGCTTTATGACCTAATGGATGATTCACATCTACTAGATCCTGTTCAAATCCTCTACGGCTCTAATCAACCAGTAGTTGAAGATGCTGTATTGATTGATAAAGGACATCTAATTGGTTTTGGAGACCTTGCTAGGGACTTAGCGAAAGGAAAAGGCATCAATCCAAAGCCTTCGAAAGAAAAACTATTAGCGCCTTGCCTAGTTGATCCTCATTCAGTGCTTGAAGAGCCCATTAACGGGCTTACAGAAAGTTTAAGAAGTATTCGTAAAGCAGCTGCCAATGCTGGATACGGGCAAATTGCCCTCCTTCCTAGAAGTTCTAATTGGCGTGACAAATCAGAATTATTAAGAAGCTTCAACGACCCTCTGAATGATGTAACCATTCACTTATGGGGAAGTTTCAGCAAAGGAGGTGAAGGTAAAGCCCTCTCTCCACATGCAGACCTTATTGAGCATGGGGCTATTGGACTCGCCGAGGATGATTATTCTCCACCTATAGATCTTTTGAAACAAGGACTTTTACTTGGAGAAATGGGAAATTCTCCACTGCTTTTTGCACCTAGAGATAAAAATATTCAAGGAGATGGAATTGTCAGAGAAGGCGTCGAAACCCTTCGTGCAGGTTGGGTGCCTGACCCTCTAGCTAGTGAAACCCTGCCTCTTACTCAACTACTCGAGCTACAGAAATTGCACCCAGAAAGATCTATTCGATTAATGAACCTTTCAACCAAAGACGGTGTCTCAATTCTTGCCAAAAGCTCAAACAAACCTTTGGCGAGTGTCTTCTGGTGGCATCTAGTCACTGATAGAGCTGCTCTAAATCTTTCCGAAATTGGATGGCGTGTTTCTCCATCAATCGGAAGTCCTCAAGATCGCAAAGCTTTGATCAAAGCTTTAAAAGACAAAACACTTAATGCTGTAGCAGTTCATTCCATACCTCTCAATGAAGAGGAAACAGAACAACCTCTCGATCAGAGACCACCAGGACTAAGCGGACACCAACTTGTACTCTCAGCTTTATGGCAAGAATTAGTAGTCAAATCCAATTTTTCAATAGAAGAGCTTTGGGAAGCTCTTAGCTTTGGGCCATCAAAATTACTAAATGCTCCTGAGGAGAATTTATATCTCGGCAGTAAAAGATGGCTACTTTTTGACCCTAATAAACATTGGATTCAAGATCGATTCCATTCAAGATCACCCTTAGCCGCTAACCAACCTTGGCAAGGAAGAAATATGTTAGGGAAAGTTGTAGCCTGCGGCCTTAAATACTCAGAGAGCCCAACCGACTAATAGGCCAAAATCTCCAAATAGCTCTTCCTAAAATCTCATCGTTAGGCAAAAGTGCTCCTCCTGGCCAAAACCGACTATCCCAACTGTTACTACGATTGTCCCCCAAAACTACGACATGTCCCTGCGGGACTTTTAAGTTAATTATTGGACAATTATTCTCGAAATTATCCTTAGATTGACAATAGTTAGTAACATATGGTTCCTTAACTTTAATTCCATCAATGAATACTTTTCCTTTATTGCTGATTAACAATTGATCCCCAGGTATGGCTATTACTCTCTTGATATAAGCTGCACAAGCTGGATCAGCAAGACCAGTCAAAGAAGACACTATTGGAAAATTTAAAAATACACATTTTAGAGATAATGGATTTTTTGTAGCTCTCAAGGAAGGGTCAAAAGAAAAGGGGGAGTTAAATACAACAATTTCCCCTCTGCGAGGGGTTCTTCTCCTCAGAGTGATCTTTTCAATAAGCAAGCGATCTTGAATTTGCAGGCCTGGGAGCATTGAGCCCGAGGGAATATACCTAGCTTCAGCAACGTAATTTCGGATACCTATATATGCCGTAAAAGTAAAGATGATTGGACCCCAGAAGTCCCAAAATAAAGAGAATCTTGAGGCTGCCTTTCCCTTGGACTCAGAAAGATTTCTTCCGATTTTTTCAACTTCTTTTTTCACTTGAGAAATTCAGAATTTGGATAAAAATTGATGCATATGCATAGTTTATCTATAAGATCTGCTCTTTATTGAAATCAAGAAGATTCTATTCATCATAATGAGCTATAAAATTCATTCTAACAACGTCTTCGTCCATTGATCAACCTTAAAGCCTACTAATATTTCACCTTTATTAGAAATTAAGAATGGTCGCTTAATCAATCCCCCATCTGAAGATAATGACTCTATAAGCTCAACATCATTCATGCCCTTTACGAAAGAAGCTCCAAGAGCTCTATAGCTTTTTCCACTTGTATTCAAGAGAAGTTTCCTATCCTCCAACTGGCTAATAGCTTTTCTCAGAGTTTCCTTGTCTGGAGGATTCTTTAAA
The DNA here is from genome assembly GCA_003209275.1 of Prochlorococcus sp. AG-463-P14. GTDB lineage: Bacteria > Cyanobacteriota > Cyanobacteriia > PCC-6307 > Cyanobiaceae > AG-463-P14. The sequence continues at coordinate 24,540 of QCRX01000007.1, read as the reverse complement.
ATATCTATTAGAATGTAATCAATTTCATTCTCTTCTAGCCAACTCTTAGCCCTTCTACAGGTTGAGCATGAAGAATAACTATAAAAATAAGTCTTATAAGATCTAGAAAGATCATTCATGATAAATCCTTATTTCTAAAAAATATTAGTATTATACATCCTCTAATTTAGACTTCATAGCAGAAATACAATTATTCAAAAGATCATCTACAGCATCAAAGTCTCTCCACCCATCTATTACAATAACCCTTCCTTCTAAACTTTTATAAGTACGGAAAAATTCAGAAACATCCTCTAATTGATTAGGCGCAATTTGACGAATACTGGTAATTGACCTTTGGCGAGGATCTGCGACAGGAACACATAATAATTTCCCATCATATGCGCCTGAATCATGCATATCGAGGACTCCTATTGGCCTAGCTTTAAGTAAACACCCTGCAAAAGTTGGTTCTTCCATAATCACCATTGCATCGAGTGGAGCTCCATCTTCTGCAAGAGTATTAGGAATAAATCCATAATCAAATGGATATCGAACAGAGGAATGGAGGACTCTGTCTAAAGCCATCACTCCTGCTTCAGAAAAATACTCATATTTGTTCCTGCTGCCTGCTGGTATTTCCACCACCAAGTTCACTAGCCCTGGTGAAGGAGATGGAGGAAGAGGGCTGAGATCCATCGCTTTTCAAGGCTGTAGGGACCATGCTTTCACGACCAGTTTGCCTTTCCGTAAGGACTGCTGCCAATGGAATCCCAATTGTTGCAATTGCAATAGTTATTCCAAGCAAAGAAATGGTGGGGCCGTTCAAACTGAAAGGGTCTTCATCGTCAATCCCTTGAGAGTTCTCTTGATGAGAGAACCGTGTAGTCGAATCGACGGGGACAGAAGTTCTTAAAGCTGCGGCTGGTTCGGGATCCATGCATGGGTGATTGGGTACAACCCCAAGGAGAGGGTACAAAAGTTGTAATTCTCCAAGGAGTGGCTTATTTGGCAGGGATTAGCACTGCCACAAAGCTTTCCTTATTCTGTCATCTCTACTGCAATTATGCTGCTGATCGATCCTGTCGTTCTCGATGAGAAGAAATATCTGCAGGAGAATCCTTCATACCCTGTAAGCAGGAACTAATACAACGAAGTTCTTCAAGAATGCTGGCCAAAACCTCTTGTGTTGCAGAAGAAGGAGAGTTCAACACTTCAACAGTAACTTCTTTAATCCTTAGAACATCTTTTGCAAAACGTGCTACTTCATTTGGATGAAATTGCAGTGGATCTTTCTGATCACTTCTATATTCAGGGTTTAACTTCCTAGGATTAAATGAGGGATTAAGATTACGTGGGTCCGTATTTGTATATCTATAAACAGATGCTCTTGATCGATTCAAAGATTTCTGAACATCATCTATGCAAACCAATGTCTCAGACTGGAGTATTGCCTCATGAATATCTTTACTTAAATCAGCAGAGGAAGAGGATTGTGCAGAAGGAAATTTATCCGATCCATTAAACATAATCAAAGTAAGGACCGAATTGAGTTGGTTGAAGTTAGCAGACCTTCCTCCATTCAAAAGAGATTGTTTCCAAAAAAATTGAGACAATTTGTGAATCGGTCATTTTGGGCAGATGTTATCTTCCCTCCTCACCTGCCATATCACTCATGCGCGTCTCCCGCCTAATGCTGGTGACGCTGCGAGACACACCATCTGACGCTGAAATCGCTTCCCACCAACTACTTGCTAGAGGGGGTTTCATCCGTCGTGTCGCTTCAGGCATATATGCATATATGCCATTAATGTCGCGAGTCTTGCAGAAAATAACTTCAATCGTTCAACAGGAGATGAACTCTGCTGGTGCTTTGCAGACCCTCTTACCTCAACTTCACCCTGCCGAAATATGGGAACGCAGTGGCCGATGGCAAGAGTACACAGCAGGTGAAGGTCTCATGTTCAATTTGAAAGACCGCCAAGGAAGAAATCTGGGCCTTGGTCCCACCCATGAAGAAGTAATCACAACCCTTGCAGGCGAAATACTTCATTCGTATCGACAACTTCCTGTCAACCTCTATCAAATTCAAACGAAGTTTCGAGACGAAATTCGTCCGAGGTTTGGATTAATGCGTAGCAGAGAATTCATCATGAAAGATGCATATTCATTTCATGCAACTGAAGAAGGTTTAAAGTCAACCTATTCGGATATGGATGCTACGTATAAACAAATATTTGACAGATGTGGAATTAAAACAGTTGCTGTAGAGGCAGACAGTGGATCAATAGGTGGAGCTGCCTCACAAGAGTTTATGGTCACAGCAGAAACCGGAGAGGATCTTATTCTCAAGAGTTCTGATGGGATATATGCAGCGAATCAAGAAAAGGCTATTTCAGTAGCCCCACCTCCTAAACCATCAAAAGAAAGAACACCCTTTTCTTTTGATACACCAAACCAGGAAAATATTAATTCATTATGCGTTAAACAAGAACTATTCCCATCTCAAATACTAAAAGTTATTCTTATGATTGCTCTTCTGGAAAATAATGTGGAGCAACCAATACTTGTTTGCATTCGAGGAGATCAAGAACTAAATGAAGTAAAGCTTGTAAACATTCTATCTAAAGAACTAAACAAAAAAATATTAGATATTTCTATAATTACTGATGAAGCACTAAAGGACCAAGATTTATCAGACCTACCATTTGGTTCAATTGGGCCTGATCTTGCGGATTTAGTATTAGCAAATTCCCGAAGTTGGAATAAATATTTTCATCGAGTTGTCGACCATACAGCACTGGAGATGGAAAATTTTGTATGTGGCTCTAACCAAGAAGATAGACATTTAGGAGGCATGAACTGGACAAATTTTGAGGGTACTTTTAAGGGAGTTGACATAAGAAAGGCCAAAGCCGGAGATAGATGCATTCATGATGAAAACCAAAAGCTAGAAGAACAACGAGGTATTGAAGTAGGACATATATTCCAACTCGGGCGTAAATACTCCAAAGCACTTCAAACAAATTTCACTAATGAGAAAGGTATCCAAGAACCATTCTGGATGGGGTGCTATGGGATAGGGATTTCACGACTTGCTCAAGCAGCCGTAGAACAAAATCATGATGACTCTGGTATCACCTGGCCTATATCAATAGCTCCTTTTGAAGTAATTATTGTGATAGCAAATATGAAAGATAATCATCAAGTAAAATTAGGGGAGAAAATATATTCTGAACTAAAGACAAAAGGGATCGACGCTTTACTTGACGATAGATCTGAAAGAGCTGGAGTCAAATTTAAAGACGCAGACCTTATCGGAATTCCATGGCGCATTGTGGTGGGAAGAGATGCAGCCTCAGGTCAAATCGAGCTAGTCGAAAGATCGAATAAACAAATCATTTCAACTAATACAGAGGCAGCTTTAACAAAGCTTTTAACTGAGATATTCGACAAAAGAAGATGACTGCTAGTAATAAGCCTTCTAAAGTCATAGTAATTGCATTCAAGAAATGACTTCTGCCTTACGTCGGCTATTCGAAACGCTGATGAGGGTAGCTTTGCCTATTTTCATAGGTCTCTGTCTGTCACTTACATCCTTTGGCCCTAGTGCTGAAGCGGCCAAGACTTCAATGTCTGGGAACTACCAAAACGACACAGTCTCTGTGGCTCGTAGCCTAAAAGAGGTTGTAGCGATTCCTAATGATTCCGAAGGCCGTGCAGAAGCCCAAAAAGATTCTGTCTTACTTATTACTGACTACATTTCAAGATATAGGAATCGTTCAGAGGTAAATGATTCAGTCTCCTTTACCACCATGCAAACTGCTCTTAACTCAATGGCAGGTCATATAAAGACTTTTTCCAACCGTCCTATCCCTGAAGGACTCAAAGAGCGTTTAACCAAAGAGCTTTCGAAAGCTGAGAAGCTAGTAGTAAATGAGGGCTAAAAATACTCTTTAATTCAGTTCTTTGACTCAGGGCAGGGAGATCTGCGAAGGTTGTCGATCGTGCAGTAATGCGGCTTCGGGCCGAATTGTCATTGGCCAACGTTGTAGTCATAGGTGCTCAATGGGGTGATGAAGGAAAGGGGAAAATCACCGACTTATTGAGTCGCTCTGCTGATGTGGTTGTCCGCTATCAGGGAGGTGTGAATGCAGGTCACACAATTGTCGTAGATGACAAAGTTCTAAAACTGCATTTAATCCCTTCGGGAATCCTTTATCCAGAAACCATTTGTTTAATTGGTTCAGGTACAGTCGTTGACCCCAAAGTCATGCTTTCTGAGCTCGACATGCTCATTGAGAATGGAATTGATATCTCAGGACTTCAACTAGCTTCAAACGCTCATGTGACGATGCCTTACCACCGCTTACTAGATCAAGCGATGGAACAGCGGCGTGGGGATCAAAGAATAGGGACTACAGGAAGAGGTATTGGCCCTACATATGCTGACAAGGCGCAAAGAAATGGGATAAGGATTATAGATTTATTAGATGAACACAGACTTAGAGAACGGCTATCAGCTCCACTTAGCGAGAAGAATGAACTGCTTGAAAAGATCTATGGAGTCTCAGCTCTTAATCCTGAAGAAGTAATAGATGAATACCTTTGCTATGGGAAACGGCTAGCTCCACATGTAGTCGAATGCTCAAGAGCAATTCATCAAGCTGCCCGAAACAAAAAAAACATTCTTTTTGAAGGAGCCCAAGGAACGCTTTTAGATCTAGATCATGGAACATATCCTTTTGTCACTTCTTCAAACCCAGTCTCTGGAGGAGCCTGCATCGGTGCTGGAGTAGGGCCAACTCTCATAGATAGAGTTATCGGTGTAGCTAAGGCCTATTCCACAAGGGTTGGAGAAGGGCCTTTCCCAACAGAACTAAAAGGCCCTCTCAATGATCAATTATGCGATAGAGGGGGTGAATTTGGCACCACAACAGGCCGAAGAAGGCGTTGTGGCTGGTTTGATGGTGTAATTGGGAGATATGCAGTAGAAGTTAATGGCTTGGATTGTCTCGCAATTACCAAGCTTGATGTACTTGATGAACTAGACGAAATTAAAGTCTGTATCGCCTATGAACTAGATGGAAAACGTATTGAATATTTCCCAAGCAGTGCAGAGGAATTTGCTAGGTGCAAACCAATCTTCAAGACACTACCTGGCTGGGAATGTTCTACAGCAAACTGCCGACAGTTAAAAGAATTGCCTTCTACAGCAATGAACTACCTTCGCTTTCTTGCTGAACTAATGGAAGTTCCTATTGCGATCGTTTCGCTTGGTGCCAGTCGGGACCAAACAATTGTTGTAGAGGATCCTATTCATGGTCCCAAGCGGGCGCTTCTTAATTCTTGAGCACCAATAAACAAATCATTAATGACTATATTTAAAGCATCACAAAGTCAACCTCTAGACGTAGTTGGAATAGGCAATGCAATAGTTGATGTAATAGTTAGGGCTGATGAATCTTTTCTGAAAAAATATTGTCTTAAGAAAGGAAGTATGTCCCTCTTAAATGAGAAACAAGCTGATGAGCTTTATCGATCAATTGGTCCTGGTGTAGAAAGCTCGGGAGGATCTGCCGCCAACACACTTTCATCTATTGCTCAATTAGGAGGTAAAGCTGGATTTATAGGCCGAGTAAGGAATGATCAGCTTGGAGAGATTTTCACTCATGACATCAGTTCTGTTGGGGCCATCTACAACACTCCTCCGGCAACTAAAGGTCCCTCAACTGCTCGCTGCATTATCTTCGTAACCCCAGATGCACAGAGAACAATGTGCACATATTTAGGTGCTTCTGTACTTCTGGAGCCTGAAGATCTTGATCTTTCGATGGTTAGTGAATCAAAAGTTTTATATTTAGAAGGGTATCTTTGGGACAATCCAGCCGCAAAAAGTGCATTCATTGCTGCAGCAAAAGCCTCAAAAGAATCAGGGGGCCAAGTGGCTCTATCCCTCTCAGATGCTTTCTGTGTTGATCGACACAGAAAGAGTTTTCTTGAGCTTATCGAGAATCACATAGACATCTTATTTGCCAATGAAAGCGAAATCTGTTCTCTTCACCAACTAAACAGCTTCGAAAAAGCAGTTGAAGAAACAAAGAATAAATGCAAAGTTGCTGCTCTTACATATGGAGAAAAAGGATCGGTGATCATTTCAAAAGATCATGAGCTTGTAATTAATTCTTATAACTTTGGGGATGCAATTGATACCACTGGAGCAGGAGATTTATATGCAGGTGGTTTTCTTTATGGGTACACAAATGGAGAAGACCTATTAACCTGTGGAAAAATTGGCTCAATCTGCGCAGGAAAAATAGTCACACAATTTGGTCCTCGTTCTCAATCTTCTCTAAAAGATTCTCTGAATTCATACCTAGACTAGAAGCTTAAACAGGAGATAGAACACTTTCGAGCCAATTCCCATATTTTTCACTAACTGAAGCAGACCAAAAGATTAATTCTGGAGTCTCATAGCTATGCAACTTCTGGATAACATTCAAAAGTTCTTCAAGATTCTCCTTAGATGTTTTTATAATCAACTGAACCTCTTCATCTTTAACTAATTTATCTTTCCAAGTGTAATGAGACTGAACATTAAACATGTTCACACATGCAACAAGTTTAAGCTCTAAAAGAGACTTGGTAAGAGCATTAGCCCTATCAAGGTCAGACTCATTAGTAAGAATTAAAACCAACTCAGAAGTAGAATTTTGTTCAGACATAAAGAATGACTCTTAAAAAGAAATAAGCTTCTTTTGTATTTTTAAATACAAAGTCTATCTAACAACTCACTCAATGTCGCTACTTTTTCTCCATCAAGAAGTTGTACTGGTCTTTCAATTATCCAAAGCTCAGCATTCTGTTTCTTGCAGACTGCTTCCCAAAGCTCCTGAGTAAATCCACCTGATTGTCTACAAACCACAGCGTCAATGGACCACTTTTTACAAAGTGCGCTCTCTAATTCTCCAGAAGATATTCCCCTAAAAGGATGAAGCACCGCTAACTGTTCCTCTGGGATATCACAAGAAAAGGCTTCCTGAAGGCTGATTGGGTAAGGAAGAACGCGAGCAAAAACATTTGCTCCTGCACTTCGGGCTGCTTTTACAGCTTCAGAGAGATGTCGAACACCTATAGCAAACAAAAGCTTTTTACCCTTTAAGGAAGCATTGGAAAGTTCTTTTAAATTCCTAATCATAAAGGCATCAGAGGGTCTTCTAATTTGGCGATCAAACCTAATTAATCTCTGTGCAAATTCATTGCAAGCGTTATTCAAGTCAGCACTAATTAACACAGCAAAAGGATGTGTTGCATCAATAACCCATTCGAATGCTTTATTTGCGCTTTTAGCTTTCTGCAGTATGCCCTTTATCTCTTCAGCACCATTTAATGCACCAATCCAAAGGTCCTCTATAGGCATATCTTTATAAGCCAATGCTGCATTAGCCGAAACAACGCTTACGCTTACCTTCCAACCTTCTTTAAGCAAGGCCTTCACTAACCAAGGTCCTTCAGAAGTACCTGACAAAAGCCAAAGATGCCTATGGTCATTCTTTCGACTGTGCATCAGGATGGCCCTCACCACCAAGAAGAGAAATGAACCACTGTGTCCTTGAAGTTGTAGTCAAAAAAGCCCCTACAGTTCGCTACACCCAAGACAACAAAACTCCAATTGCAGAAATGGAAGTTAGTTTCGACGGGCTTAGGCCGGATGATTCCCCTGGAGAACTCAAAGTTGTTGGATGGGGAAATATGGCCCAAGACCTTCAGAATCGCATTAACGAGGGGCAAAGACTTGTCTTAGAAGGTCGCTTGCGAATGAACACTATCCCTCGGCAAGATGGAACCAAAGAAAAGCGTGCAGAACTTACGCTATCTAGGCTTCATCTTCTAAGTAAAGATCAAAATAAAAATCAAGATCCAAATAGTTTTCCACCTCCTGAAAAATCCTCATCTAACCCTGCAGACCAAGCCAAACAAAGTCAATCAACTCAAACTTCTCCAGGAGAAGAGAATGTGAGCTGGAATACTTCTCCTCTAGTCCCTGATACAGATGAAATCCCCTTCTGATCTATTACTGATCTCCTAAATACCATTTTCCTCCTCTAGCCTCTCTTCGGCCCTAATTAGAAGCTGGCCTAACTCCCTCTCTAATGCAGCCAAATCAAGACGAAGCTCAGGCCATCTGCCACGATCAATCTGCTCAAGCAACCAGGCCCTATCTTCTTGAAGTCGAATTATCAACTCTCCTAAATCGTTTGATTGCTTTCTAGAAAAAGACATAAGTACTAATCATCAAAGTCATCCAGCAACCGTTAGCAAAACCACTACCAACATGAAGAATTTATTTTCTCCAGCAAGCTTAATTATTATCGCAGGAGGCGTACTAACCGTAATTGGAGGAGTTGCTTATCTAACTGGTGCAGCAAATCTAAGCGTGCCCACTCTCTTTTATGGCTTTCCTATTTTCTTAGCAGGACTAGCTCTAAAGACATCAGAATTACCTCCAGCGAAAAAAATAATCAAGAGTTCAAGCCTGGCCAATTTCAAAAAGAACGCCCCGCAAGAACTTTCTAAGCTTCTTAATGACGTAACAAGATGGCGATATGGACAAAATGCTCACCTGGAGTCTTCACTTAAAGTTCTCAACTTATGGGATGAAGAGAACCCTCCTCAATTAATTGAAATTGAAGCCTTGGAAACAAACAAACAATATGGTGTTCGTTTGAGATTTGAACTTGCTGGAGTAAATCTTGAGCGTTGGCAAGACAAACAAGAGCGTCTAGGAAGATTTTTCACCAAAGGTCTTTACGCTGAATTCACCTCTCCAGCATCAGGAGAGCTTGATCTATTACTTCTTCCAAAACAAAACAAAGAGGCGATCTCAAAAGAGGATGGACCTAGCTAAAGCAATTCAAGAAGCATTTTCTTCTGCAAAACAATCTCCAGAAAATCATTCTGCAGCTGACTCGCTCAGAGTCTCTGTTCTTAGTGAAGCCTTGCCATATATCCAACGTTTTGGAGGGAGAAGAGTTGTAATTAAATATGGTGGGGCCGCCATGGCCCATGAAAACCTGCAAGAAGCAGTTTTTAGAGATATTGCTCTACTTTCAACTGTTGGAGTTCAGCCAGTAATCGTTCATGGTGGAGGACCAGAGATCAATCAATGGCTAAAGAGGCTTGGCATTAAGTCAAAGTTTAAAGACGGATTACGCATTACCGATTTAGAAACAATGAATGTTGTTGAGATGGTCTTAATTGGCCGTGTAAATAAACAAATAGTAAATGGACTAAATAAACTTGATTCTCTTGCCGTTGGGTTAAGTGGTATTGATGCTGGCCTAGTAGAAGCAAGAACTTTAGGAGATGGTAGTTATGGATTAGTTGGAGACATAGTCAGAGTCAATCCAGACGTGCTTGAGCCCCTACTCGCAAAAGGGTATGTTCCGGTAATCTCTAGTGTTGCAGCAACATCAGATGGTATCTCTCATAATATAAATGCGGATACAGTTGCAGGCGAATTAGCCGCCTCCATTGGGGCAGAAAAGTTAATTCTTTTAACCGATACACCTGGGATACTAAGAGATAAAGATAACCATTCCTCTCTCTTTAGGCAATTGCGTTTATCTGAGGCCCGTCAACTAATAAGTGAAGGTATCATTAATAATGGTATGAAACCCAAAACAGAGTGTTGTATTAGAGCATTAGCCCAAGGAGTCTCAGCTGCACATATTATTGATGGAAGGATTCCTCATGCACTTCTTCTAGAAATATTTACTGATGCAGGCATAGGCACAATGCTGACGAGTAGAAGTTAAGAATGGTCTTTTCCTTGGGATCAGCTGAAGCAGCGATACAACGAGGAGATTATGGACAATGCCTAAAATTCCTTGAACCATTAGCTAAAAAATTTCCTGCGAGTCAAGAAGAAGGATCCAAAGTCAGAATGCTTATGATTACTGCTCTTATGGGACAAGGTGAAGAGAAAAAAGCTATTTCAATCTGTCGTCTTCTCACCCAATGTAAAGATCCTGATATCCGCCAACAATCGAAACAATTGCTTTCGATTTTGGAAGCCCCAAGTTTACAAAGGCCAAGAAATTGGTCCATAGAATTACCAAGGGTTGAGTTAACAACCTTCGAAGGCAAATCTTTAAATAAACCAAGTCAGGCACGCAAAAACCTTAAAAAAATACCGCCACCTCCTCCTACTGGAGCTACTAAAGGATTGGGATTAGGGTTTTCAACTTTTGTTTTTATTGTTCTTAGTATGTTGACCATTCTCCTAAGTAGTTGTCATTCAATCATTGCAAGATAAATTTTTATAGCTGAATTGGATCTGGATCTATTGATAAAAAAACTCCACGAGGCAATTCATTCCAAAGAGTGGTTCCTTTAGGGAGAGGCAATTCGCTTTTTTCTGGCCCATGAAGTAAAAGTTGCCATCGGCTTCTACCTGCAACCCTCGCGACCATAGAAGGAGCGGGTCCAATCAAAACCCACCCTTTTGATTCACATAAAGGCCTTAACCTTTCAGCTAAAGCAGCCGCAGCAGTAGCAGTAATTGAAGCAAATTCTCCTGAAAGTCGAAGCAAACATGCTCGGCTATAGGGCACCAAACGTGCTTCATGTCGCAGCTTGCCCTCATGCTTTAAGAACTCCTCATAACGACCATCCACCAAGTGAATAATCACAGGGTGTTGGGGGCAATAAGTCTGAACAAATACTTTTCCAGGCAGTTCACCTCTACCAGCACGTCCTGCAAGCTGCATCATCAACTGAAGACTTTGCTCAGTTGCCTGCAAATCAGGTCGATGCAATAAACCATCTGCCGCGATAACAGCAGCTAGCGTTACTCGAGGCAAGTCCATACCTTTTGCAAGCATCTGAGTGCCTACGAGCACATCTGCTTTCCCAGAAGCGAATTGCTCAAGAAGCTTTCTATGGCCATCTCTACCTCCTGTTGAATCACGATCAAAACGAAGCAATCTCAACTCTTGAAGTTCTTCTGAAAGTTGTTCCATAACTCTTTGAGTGCCTGCTCCAAAAGGCTTAAAAGCTTTAGAGCCACAGTATTTACAATTCACCTCAATTTCCTCTCGATGGTCACACCAGTGACATCTCAACCACTGATATCCGTTTCTTTTCCTATGAACACTTAGAGCCACATCACAATTTGGACATTGCACAACCTCTCCACAACTTCGACAACTCAAAAAAGTGTTGTAACCCCTTCTTGGAACTAATACAACAGCTTGCTCATTCTTTTCAGGTAATTTTCGAAGATATTCCATCAATTTTCTGCTAACAAGATGACGGTGACCTGAGGCTAATTCCTGTCTCATGTCAACTATATTTACTTCTGGCAAGGGTCTATTTGAAATACGTCGAGTCAAACGTGCAAGTACAATTTCTCCTTCTGGATAAATAGATTTCCATGTCGAAAGTGATGGAGTAGCAGTACCTAGCACCACTTTTGCTCCGGTTCTATGTGCGCGGTCTAAAGCAAGATCTCTAGCGTGGTAGCAGGGCATTGGCGACTCCTGTTTATAGGAGCTATCATGCTCTTCATCAAGAACTATCAGGCCTAAAAGTGACAGAGGAAGAAAGATTGATGATCTAGTTCCAACAATAATTAAAGGCACTGAAGAAGTCAGGCATTCCCTCCAAGTAGCTACTCGCTCTCGATTAGAACAACCGCTATGATATTCAAATACTTTTGATCCAAATCTTCTCTTAAATCGATCAACTAATTGTGGGATTAATCCAATTTCAGGAGTAAGTATCAAGCAACTATTACCTTTATTCAATTCACGATCTGCAATTTGCAAATAGACCTCAGTCTTTCCTGAACCTGTTACGCCCCAGAGCAAAAGTGCCTCACCTGGAGACTGAGATTCGTAAGTATTTAGTGCTGATTGCTGTTCATCAGTTAAAGCTTGGGGTAATTCCTTCTCAAACTTATCTTCCTGTAAATCTATTGAAGTATTTCCTAAAGGATTAAATTCTCGTTTTTCACGAAAAGCTCTCCCATTCAAAATCAGACTTTTAATAACTCCCAGTGAAAATCCTTCATTTTGAAGATCTTTCTGCCATCCTCCCCCACCCCTTACAGACAATTCAGCCACAAGAGCTGCCTGCCTAGATGGAAGCTTTTCATTCGAAAAATCACCATATTTCAAGCAAACCCACCAAAAAAGTCTTGGCTCACTAGAGGAGACATCTCGCTGACCTAGCCAACCTGGTGGCAAAGCCGCTTTTAACATTCGGAAAGAACTTGTATAACAACTTGCAGCCATTGCTTCCAACCATTCTTGCCATTGAGAATCGACTGCCGCTCGCTGAACCAACTTTTCGATATCTGCCAAGCGCCTTTCCAAAGAAATACAAGGACGCTTAGCGACAACAAGGCCCTGCATTAATCTTCCGCGCAATCTGACCAACACCAAATCTCCAGTATTCACGTCATATCTATGTCGATCTATATAGGTAAAGCACTTCCCTTCTCGTCCGACATCCAGCCAGACATCAGCCTCTTGAAAAACCAATAATGATTTATTACTTGCCGAGGTCACAAATTTTTTTTAAAATGTGGTTGTTGGACAGCTCAAAGGCTGTTGTCGGAACTGAGCAGAGTTCCGTCCAGTGGGAAGACACGAAGCTAGAACCATTTGGATAACTCCAATTATTGGTCGGCCGGTCTGAGAAAGCCCCTGACATCCCTGCCCCAGTCCATGCATACCTCCTTTTCAGGTTTAACCAAAACACAGTTCCTTTAATAGCCAATAGACGATCAACCAAAATCCCACAGAGGTTTTCTGATCATTAATTTTATTGGTTTATAGCTAAACGATCTGTGATCTCCCCTGGTGTGATGGTCATTTGCTTTTCTTTTTCAGGTTTTTACTGCCTAGTTGAGTTCATCTTTCGTTCGCCTTTACCGATATGACTGCTGCTGCCACAAAAGCTTCAAATGTAAAGACTCCGCCAAAAGCTGCAAAAAAAAGTGCAGCCGTTCCTAAAGGAGGATCCAAAACAAAAAGCAAAGCAAAAAAAGTCAAGCCCACTTCAGCTGCACGATCTTCAAAGAAGGCTGTACCTTCAACTACTACTAAGAACGTAAAGGCATCAACCATCTCAGAATCTTCTAAGAAAAAAGAAGGCATTAAGCCAACAGATCCAGTAATAAAAGAAACATCGCCTTCTATTGCAGATATAAAAGAAGAAATAAGTCCAACATTATCAATCTCTCTTAGTGAACAAGAAGCAAGAGCAAAAGCACTTGCAAGTATAAAAATTGGTCCTAAAGGGGTTTATACAGAAGACTCTATTCGGGTCTACTTACAAGAGATTGGTCGCATCAGACTACTCAGACCAGACGAAGAAATTGAACTCGCCCGTAAAATTGCCGACTTACTTCACCTCGAAGAAGTTGCAGCTCAATTTGAAGTGGACAATGGTCAATATCCGACCACTAAAGAATGGGCAGCCCTAGAGCAAATGCCTTTAGTTAAATTTCGTCGCCGACTAATGCTTGGTAGACGAGCTAAAGAAAAAATGGTCCAGTCCAATCTTCGTCTAGTTGTATCAATCGCAAAGAAATATATGAACAGAGGTCTTTCATTCCAAGATCTAATTCAAGAAGGCAGTCTTGGACTGATTCGAGCTGCTGAAAAATTTGACCACGAAAAGGGCTACAAGTTCTCGACTTATGCGACCTGGTGGATTCGCCAAGCAATCACACGAGCGATCGCAGACCAAAGCAGAACAATTCGCCTTCCAGTACATCTCTACGAAACAATTTCTAGAATCAAAAAAACAACAAAAGTACTTAGTCAAGAGTTTGGCAGGAAGCCAACTGAAGAAGAGATTGCCGAAAGCATGGAAATGACAATCGAAAAGCTTCGATTTATAGCTAAAAGTGCACAATTACCAATATCACTAGAAACACCGATAGGAAAAGAAGAAGATTCACGCCTAGGTGATTTTATAGAAGCAGATATTGAAAACCCTGAACAAGATGTTGCTAAAAACCTACTTAGAGAAGACTTGGAAGGAGTTCTTGCAACTCTTAGTCCACGAGAAAGAGATGTTCTTAGACTTAGATATGGATTAGACGATGGCAGAATGAAGACGCTAGAAGAAATCGGACAAATTTTTGATGTCACCAGAGAAAGAATCAGACAAATAGAAGCAAAAGCCCTAAGAAAGCTCCGTCATCCAAATAGGAATGGGGTACTCAAGGAATACATCAAATAAAATAGCTCTTTATTATCAAAGGAGGCTATCTCGAATATACTTTTAAAGTCTATTATGAAAGATACCAAGTAAATTCTATATAGAATTTACTTGGTAAGGACTGAACAGAAGAGATAAAAGAACAATGTTTCTATAAAGATAGTTTAGCCAAATCCTTTTCTAAAGCCATTATCTTAGAAAATAAGGCATTTTTCTTGATGGCTTATTTTTATTAACTCCTCAAAAGAAATTTGATCAACTTTCCATAGAAATACATAAAGGGTATAACCTTCTGAAAAAAAGAATTTCCTAATATCTTGGTCAAGTCATTCCAATAAGGGATTGTCAAACTTAGGAAATATGGTTAGGTCGCTTGATTAATGTGAATAGATACTAATAATTTCCAATGGCCTTAGACCAACTGCGCATCGCATCCCGCCGAAGCCAGCTGGCCATGGTCCAGACAAACTGGGTCAAGGAAGAGCTAGCCAAAGCGCACCCAGATATAGCCATTTCAATAGAAGCAATGGCAACACAAGGAGACAAAATCCTAGATGTAGCTCTAGCCAAGATTGGTGATAAAGGTCTTTTCACTAAAGAACTTGAAGCGCAGATGCTTTTAGGTCAAGCAGAAATAGCAGTTCATTCCCTAAAAGATCTACCCACAAACCTTCCAGATGGATTGATACTTGGCTGTATTACCAAAAGAGAAGACCCTGCCGATGCACTAGTAGTAAATACTAAAAATGCTGAATATAAGTTGGAAACTCTTCCGGCAGGATCTGTTGTAGGTACTAGCTCTCTTAGACGCCTTGCACAACTTCGACATACTTACCCAAATCTTGTGTTCAAAGATGTACGAGGAAATGTACTCACAAGACTCGAAAAGCTTGATGCAGAGCAATACGACTGTCTAATTCTCGCTGCGGCTGGCCTAACAAGGCTTGGATTTGCCAACCGCATTCATCAGATAATTCCAAGCTCGGTATCTCTTCACGCGGTCGGCCAAGGTGCACTAGGTATTGAATGTGTTGATGGGTCACCTGACGTACTTGAAACGATTAAATGCTTAGAAGACAAGCCAACCTCGCAAAGATGCCTTGCAGAGAGAGCCTTTCTAAGAGAACTAGAAGGAGGTTGTCAGGTACCTATCGGCGTAAATAGCGAAGTAAAAGATAATCAACTAAGCCTTATTGGTATGGTTGCAAGTCTTGATGGCAAAAGATTAATCCGTGATACAGCAAATGGTTCGGCTAATAGCCCCGAATCAATCGGCATAGAACTAGCAAACTCTCTTAAAAATCAAGGTGCTGAAGAAATTCTCCATGAAATTTTTAAAGAAGTAAGGCCAGGGTCATAACATAAAGTTCTAGAAGCATTTATTAGCGATAAGAATAATTCAATTAATTGAAAATATAAGGCCTTGAGAATATTTAATCTATTAGCTTAGGGTCAATTTCGGAAAGATAACGAGCCTCACATGACTTAATGATTTCTATGGCTTTTTCAACACCAAAGAAGCCATTAACTCTACAAGTTCCTGGCTTCTTAAGATCTTTATAATGCTCCCAATAGTATTTAGTTTCTTTTAACCATTGCTCACCTAGCTGCTCAAAACTCTTAATGTGATCAAGACGTTTGTCATCAGCAACAACAGCGATAACCTTATCATCGACTTCACCGCCGTCATCAAAAGTCATTATCCCAATTATTCTTGCTTCAACTATTGAGCCAGGGATTAAAGGCTCTGTAACACTAACTATTTCTATATCCAAGGGATCACCATCTTCATCCCAAGTCCTAGGAATACAGCCATAAGCAAATGGGTATGCCAAAGATGAATATCCAACACGGTCAAGTTTTAAATGACCAGTTTCAGTTATTAGCTCATACTTGTTAATCGTATTGGAATTAAGCTCAATAATTGTGTTGAGCCTTAAATCAGCTTCATTTGCAAATGCAGGCAGAACATGCAACAAATTTGGCATGCTACGGCTTGGGGCCTGTTCAATGTTGGCCATACTAAAAAAATAATCCCAATTTCCTACTTTACGTATCAGGCGAAAGTTGCTCAAGTTTTCTCTCTAGATATTTGAGGAATGCATTACTTGACAAAGGTTTTCCAGTGACCTTTTGAACCAATTGCTCTGCATTAACCTGCCTCCCATATGGATGAACTTCTTTCCTTAGCCAAGAAAGCATCATGGATTCATTGCTTGTTCGAATACACCAGTCGATCGGATCCTGAGCCTCAATACCAAGACTTATAAGACCATCAGACATCGCTTCAGCAATTTGAGCACTTATTAAATGCCCTAAAAGATAAGAAGGGAAATAGCCAAACTGTCCCTCACTCCAGTGAACATCTTGCAAACAACCCTCAGCATCATTCCGAGGAACAACTCCAAGAATGTTCTCGTACCTTTTGTTCCATTCCTCAGGCAAATCATCAACGGATAATCCTTCTTCTAACAAAGCGAACTCAAGATCAGTTCTAATCAGAATATGAATCCCATAACTCAATTCGTCAGCCTCAACACGATTAAGGCCTGGAGTCAACGGATTCATCTCTCTCCATAAAGAATTACCAGAATCAATCGGAGCGCCGGCTTCCGCAAAATGATGCCAAAAACGCTCTGAGAATGAAAAACTTCTTGCAATTCTGTTTTCCCAAAAAAGTGATTGACTTTCATGTACAGCCATAGAAGTTGCTTGTCCTAAAGGCCATGCAAACCATTGATGACTTTGAAAATTCAATCCTTGTTCATATAAAGAATGTCCCCACTCATGGGCAGTAGCCAAAAAGCAAGAAAGGGGCTGTCCAGGCACTACTCGAGTAGTAAGACGAAAGTCTTTTGGTCCCAAAGTTGTTGAGAAAGGGTGCGGTGATCTTGCAACACAAGTAATGCTTTGATCTCTACCCCAATCTTTAAGGAGTCGATCGCAAAGTTTCTGTTGAACTAATTCATCCAAGTCCCATTTGCTTCTGGGACTTGGCTCCCAACCGCGGACTGTCTCTAAAAGCTCTGGAAGGCGACGACGTAATGGAGCGAATAGCTCTGAAAGTCTGATTTTTGTTAGGTCAGGCTCAAATGGTTGAGCCAATGTTTCCCAACAGCTTCGAGGTTCAGCCAATTGGGCTGCTTGCTCCTTCCTGAGCGCAATTAACTTTCTTAGAGCTGGAGCAAAGAAAGAAAAGTCAGCATTTTCTTTCGCTTCCTGCCAAAGCCTATAACCTTCTGCCTGAGCAGTCGCAAGCTCTCCTACCAATCCAGAGTCTAAGTTCTTCTGCCGACTGAACCCCTGCTGAAGAAGTTCCAGGTTTCTACCTCTCTCAAATTCTTGCGTTTCGTCAAGTTTCCCAGAAGATCTTGCTTCGCGAAATTCATCTTTTGCTTCTGTAAGTAGATCCTCAAAAGCCTGACTGCTCTGACGAGAATGCAAAAGTCTTGCTAGGAGACTTAATTGTTCTCCACGCCAGGAAGATCCTGCAGGAGGCATCCTGGTGTTCTGATCCCAATAGAGGGTGCTCTGAATAGAACCAAGAAGCTGGGTCTCTCTCAGATATTCCCCCAGTCGCTTCCAAGCGAGGGAAGGCAATGTCTTATTTCAATACTAAAAGAACGATAATCACTTAAAGGCCTCTAGTTCAAATTATCAAGTTCAATGTCTACCTTTAAGGATCGAACGTTCTAAACGCTAAAAAAGCAAATACACAATTTTTACGCCAAAAAAGGTATAGCTCACACTTGCACTGATTCGATTTTCTTGAATCAACTATCGCCATTAATATCAATTACTTGCAATTTTCTGGAATCAAGCTGATAAATGAGAGAAGGCTTAAAAGAAATGGAACAAAGACTTTCCGAACTTTCATTTGAGACCTCTGGGGAGGGCTTCACGGATATAACCCCAGCAATAAATACTTGGATAGCTGAGAATAATCTCAAACAAGGGCTTCTTAATATCTCTGTGAAGCACACAAGCTGCAGTCTTACCATTAATGAGAATGCAGACCCAAGAGTTCTAAAGGATCTTTCCGCTTACATGAAAGCACTGGTCCCAGAAAAGAGCTTTCAGTCGATAAATGGCCAAGAAAAACCTGTCAAATATCTCCATAACGACGAAGGTCCAGACGATATGCCAGCGCATATTCGCTCAGCTCTTACTTGTAGTTGCTTGAGCTTAAGTGTGGATGCAGGTCAACTCGTACTAGGTACTTGGCAAGCGGTGTATCTCTGGGAACATCGTCATGCATGCCATTTACGAAAAATTGTTTTACATGCCATCGGAGAAGTTTCATCAAAAAATCAAGGCCTAGCAAATTCAAGCATTTCCATGGAAATGTCTCGAAGGAATGCCTCAAAACTGAACGAAATTATTCTTCAGAAAAATAACCCTGATGCTTGGGCATCAGATGAGGGCATAGAAACAAATGTTGATTTACTTATCGACCGAATTCATGAACTAATTAGCGAGGATGATCAAGCAAGTAAAGAATGATTCTTCATGCAATCCACACTTTTAACGAAACAAGCACTTGCGACTTTAGCTAGTGAGATCCCAGACTGGGAAATTAAACAAGGGAAAATCAGTCGAGGATGGAAATTTAGAAACTTTATAGAAGCCTTTGGATTTATTACAAAAGTGGCAATTATTTCTGAATCACTTGGACACCATCCTAACTGGAGCAATGTTTATTCTTCTGTAAAGATTGAGTTAACTACTCATGACCTAGGAGGATTAAGCAATCTTGATATTAAACTTGCGAAAGAAATCGATAAACTTTAACAAGATAATTCATTAGACTCTTGCTCAAAAGAATTTTAAGTGCAGAGCACATTTAAAATTTTGTACCATCTGCAATCTCTCTAAGTAAGCACTTCACCAATTAATCTAATGTCAAATTCAACTATCAACCATCTTATTCAAACAACTGATTCCGAAGAATCGCTAGGAATACCAGTCACAATCCTAACTGGATTCCTTGGCGCAGGGAAAACAACACTTTTAAATCACATTCTTAGTAATCAGAAAGGTTTAAGAACAGCTGTTCTTGTTAATGAGTTTGGAGAAATAGGAATTGATAACGAGCTAATAATTACCACTAGTGAAGATATGATAGAGCTTAGCAATGGCTGCATCTGCTGTTCTATAAATGGAGAGCTCCTAAAAGCTGTAAATAGGATTCTTGAGAAGAAAGACTCTATTGACTATTTAATTGTTGAAACAACTGGCCTGGCAGACCCTCTACCAGTAGCAATGACTTTTCTTGGAAGTGATCTAAGAGATTCAACTCGACTTGATTCAATAATCACATTAATTGATGCAGAAAACTTTGGTCCACAAATATTAGAGACAGATGTAGGCAGATCACAAATAATTTACGGTGACATTTTGCTTTTAAACAAATGCGATCTAGTAACAGAAAAGAAACTCATAGAAATTGAAGCTGAACTCCGCATACTAAAAAAAGATGCGAGGATTTTAAGATCACTGAATTGCGAAGTTTCATTACCTCTAATAATGAGTGTTGGACTTTTCGAAACCGACAAATTGCAAAAGCACGAAGATCACTCTTCCCAAAACCATACTCATTGTGAGCATGAGCATGAGCATGAGCATGAGCATGAGCATGACAGAGAAGAAATTAAAAGCCATTCAGGAGAGATAGAAGGATTTAGTTCTTTTTCATTCAAAAGTGATGGTCCTTTTTCTCTCAGGAAATTTCAGAATTTTCTAGATAATCAACTTCCTGCAGAAGTTTTTCGAGCCAAAGGAATACTTTGGTTCAATGAAAGTGAAAGAAGACATATCTTTCACTTGGCAGGGAAACGTTTCTCTATTGACGATAGTGATTGGCATGACGAAAAGAAAAATCAACTAGTTCTAATAGGAAAGAAGATAAATCATTCAAAAATAAAAATGCAATTACAAGCCTGCGTTGCCCATCATTCAGGAAAGGGCCTCACCTAAAGAATTATTAATATATATAAGTTATTCACTCTTCTTATATTCAATAAAATCAATTATCTGCTCAATACTGATTCACAAGAATTGAATTATCTCATAGCCTCTGAAAACAAATTCATTTTCAATTGAAACCTAGGTTTTGCAACATCATTCTCCTTTGTCGAGCAAAAAAGGCTTTCTTTGCTTAATGTGGCCTTCAACAAAAGTGGGTCATGACCGAACTGCTTGCTGCTATCACACTTGTTGTCATAAGCCTATTAGCCTTTCTGCTAATGACTGATTCAGATGACGACAACTCTGGGGGTGGTCTAATGGAACCAGCACTTATACCTATACCAGTCAAGAAGGAAAGCCTTTGACTCCTTTACAGAAGATTCAAAAGACTAAACTTTGACAATCAAAACCCTAAGACGAAAATTAACTTTCTAAACCTCAATAACATAATAGACAAACCTATTTAATCATTGCAACTAAAAATCAAATCCATAAATAACAATGCGTGATCATCTAAAGATAAAATTCATGAAGGAGTTTTTTCGTAAAGTTATCTCCTCAAAAAAAAATTCCTTAAAAAATGATCAATGGCATTCTGGAAGAATCGTACTCACTTTAATAGCAATAAGCATTGCATTTTTTGCTCTTTTACCACTATTTGGCCTCATCTTTGAAGGGTTTACTGGACTCAGGGATGGTTCTGTAAACCTAGGGTTTGACGGCTCACGTCAAGTGCGTGGAACTTTATTTCTGCTTTTTTCCACTTCTTTTATAGGAGGCATAATTGGGAGCGCAAATGGCTGGCTGCTTGCAAACTGTCGATTTCCTGGAAGAAGTTTTCTAAGAGTTGCTCAGCTACTTCCATTAGCAACACCTGCTTATTTATTATCAGCAACATTGATAGATCTAGGAAGCATAAATGCCATAAGAATTAATGGCATGCCTTGGGCAGTGCTAATCATGTCATTAACAACTTATCCCTATGTTTTCCTTCTAAGCACAGAAAGTTTTGCAAAATGCGGAAGGCTTCAACTCGAAGCATGTAGAAGTTTAGGAGTTGGTCCGTGGAATAGTTTCCGACGTATTGCATTGCCAATGACTCTTCCAGCTATTGGAGCTGGAATTGCATTAATGGGAATGGAAGTAGTTAATGAGCTAGGAGCTGTACAACTTCTCAATGTGCCAAGTATTTCAGCAGGCATAGTTGAAAACTGGGGTGCAAGAGGCAACCCTTCTGGGGCAATAGGACTAGCTCTATGTGCGCTTTTCATTGTTATTTCCCTTGTCGTCTACGAGAAAGCACTTAGAAGGCGCAGTCGCCGGTGGACAGAAGGGGCTGCGGGAGGAGAAGCTCCAGCCTGGGAACTAAAAGGTTTTAGAGCATTATTTGCTCAAGCACTTGCCCTTGCACCACCAACATTCACTCTAGGCATCCCAATTCTTTGGACAATCGTAAATATTGATCAGCTTGGTCAAAAACTTGACTATGAACTCTTTCTGCTAACTATTCGAAGCCTTGGGCTTGGAATTGCTGCAGCAACCTTTTCTGTAATAGCTGCACTTTTAATAAGCATCGTAAAAAGATGGAATCCAACACCGTGGATCCGCACGATTTCTTTTTTATCTGGGATTGGTTATGCAATCCCAGGAGCTGTCCTGGCTCTTGCACTTCTTTCGTTTAGTGGTGCTCCATGGAAACTTGCACCAGTGGTTTTACTCGTCTGGGGTTATAGCGATCGCTTCTTAGCAGTAGCAAAAGGAGGACTTGACGCAGCCTTCGAAAGACTTTCACCAAGCCTGGATGAAGCAGCTACAGGACTTGGGTGCAAGTGGCCTGAAGTTCTTCGAAGAATACATTTACCACTTTTAAAAGGACCTATAGCCGTAGGAGCACTTCTTGTTTTTGTAGACACACTAAAGGAGTTACCACTTACATTTGTCTTAAGACCATTTGATTTTGACACTCTCTCAGTTCGAATCTTTCAATATGCAAGTGATGAGAGGATGGCCGAATCAATATTACCTGCTTTAATGATTCTCTCTTTAGGACTAATAGCTTCCTTAGCGTTAATTCCAGGGTTAGACCATCAAAGTATAGGGTCAAATAGCGGTCTTAAAGAACCATCTAAACAGAGATCATCAGTTGAACAAACCAATTAATTTTTAAGTTTTAAATAATCAATTCCTAGTTTATTTCTAACTAATAGATTTACTCTTAGGTAAAATCCAATTAACTAAATAAGCTCCACTGGCTATAAACAAATCAGCAACACTTACGAATACTCTATAACATAGTAAAACAGCAATAATTTCAGCCTGAGGGACTGAAGATCCAAGCCTAAAGTAAAGTGAGCTTTCAAAAATTCCAATTCCTCCAGGTGCACCGGGAACGATTAGCCCCAAAGTCCAAGCAAAGCAAAAAGCAGCCAACCACTCATTAATAGGTAAGGATTGTTCAATAGAAAAGGCCTGCAAGGAGGACCAAAAGCCTAAGAACCTAAGAAATACAAAAAGCATCTCTATTAAAAGAGGCTTCCATAGAGCCTTTGTTTTCCTATCAACTGATTTTTCTGTGTTCTTATCATTAAAAAGATCGGGCTTTATAGTCTTCAAATAGTCAAATTTTAGGCCTTCTAATTTTCGAATAAGAGGCTCACGAAATTTAGAAAATAATAGGATTGCAGGAAGAATACATAGAACGCCCAAGCCTGATTGCCATCCACCCAGTGGGACAAAAAGCAATGCCGCCACAGACATCAAGACTGGTTCTAAGACCACAGAGGCGGCAGCCTGACCTGTGTGAATTTCAGAACGAAGCACACGAAGTCTTTCAATAAAATGCCATATGCCACCAGGTAGATACTTCAATAAGTTACTGGTTATAAAGAGAGTTAAAAGTTTGATTTTCTTGGATTTATATCCAAGCCATTTAAGGAGAAAAATCCAAGCTAATGCATTGACTAATATGCTAATTAAACTAACAAAAAATGCTAATGTCATCCACAACAATGAAGCCCGATCTATCTGAAGAGAGATCAACTCTTCGGCATTATTAAAAATAATAATTGACAGAAAAATTAATGAGAATACAGTTACATAATCTCGCAATTTCAAAGAAGGCGTAATTCTTCTACCTAACAATCGAAAGAAAGTGAGAAGTTTTTTCAAGAGGATATTCCCCAGGTCCATTCTTCAGAAGGTATGAATTCATAAGCCCCTAAATCAACTTCCCTACGAACCTCATCTATAGACTTTCCTAACTCTTTGCTTATTCTTATTATATCATCATGTTCAGCTTTAATTGTCAATCTGCCATCTATTCTCTTAACTTGTTTCATGGATATTTTTCCGAAAGATGTTGAGCTATAGCCGCACCTTCTGGGCAAAACCCACCTCCCATCTATTCTTTCTCTAAGGCCAAGAGTTGTGCCTTTTGAAAACCAAGTTAAGCGTAAATCACAAGAATTTTCTGGAGATACAATTGCTGAAACTAATATTCCTTGCCTTCCTTTTTTCATCTGAACTGGATGACAAACCACTTCTATTGCTCCAGCAATCTTTAATTGTTCAACAAGGCTAGAAATGTCTTCAGGAGTTGAATCATCAATCCATGCTTCCTGAATTACTAATCTTTCCCAATGCATAGCATTAGTGAATTCTTGTCTTTCTCCAGATTGCGAATTATTAATCTGGATAATTCGCAATAAATTAGGGCGATCCAACTTCCGATGCCCTAAGCCAACTCCAATTGAAGTAATACCAAAAGAAGCTGGCTTGCCAAAACTATCTGACAATATGGCCATCAAAGCGAAACCAGTTGGCGTCGTCAATTCTCCTTCTGGAACATTTTCCTCTCCAGAAAGTTCAACACCTTTTATTTTCGCGATTTCTAATACAGCTGGAACAGGTACAGGTAAAAGTCCATGAGAAGTTTTTACAGTTCCATAACCAGCTGGAGGGATCGAACAAAGAATCTGTTCTGGACGCAAATATTCAACTGCTGCACATACACCTATTACATCTACCAGAGAATCAATTGCACCAATTTCATGAAAGTGAACTTCTTCAGAAGAGGTTCCATGAACATTAGCCTCCGCTTCAGCAATTAACTTGAAAACATCTAGGACTTTTGTGCGCAATGAATCATTCCACGATGCATTATTAATAACTTCTTTTATATTTTTCCAGGTACGCGCAGGTGGGTTTTCTTCGAGAGTATCTACAGAAATCTGTAACCCTCTAATACCAAAACTTCTTTCTTCTTTAATCTTAAGGCTAAAAGATTTTCCCAAGCCAAGAGAAGAGAGAGGGTTCTCAATAACTTCTCTTGGCACTCCCAAATCAAACATAGCTGCC
>QCRX01000006.1 GCA_003209275.1 Prochlorococcus sp. AG-463-P14 | reverse complement strand
GTATTGGATGCTTTTCTTTAATTGCTACGGGAGTCTATACATAAGAGAGGCAGATAAGTCACTTTCTTATGTATCAAAAGCTATAGTCGCGTGTTCCGGTAGGGTTATCGAGCCAAGGGGTAATCGCATTGGCTAGTGATTTTAAAAACCCTGTTTAATGATTGATTTAGATTCATTTATTTAGCAGGGGAAACCCTAACTTTTCTCTTTCCTCTAACCACTTTTCAGCAACTTTACGCGCCAAGTTTCTAATACGAGCAATCGTAGAAGTTCTTTCAGTAACTGATATAACTCCTCTGGCTTCAAGCAAGTTAAATGTATGACTACATTTAAGAACAAAATCTAAAGCAGGAGCAGGAAGATTTTGTTCTATTAAATTATTTGCCTCTGACTCATATAAAGCAAAAAGTTTTTTATGCAGATCAGGTTCTGAAGCTTCAAAGTTAAATTTACAATGACCCTTTTCAAAAGGCAACCAAATGTCTCCATAGGTACTAGAGCTATTCCAACTTAAATCCCAAATACTTTCTACATTTTGCAAAAACATAGCCAATCGCTCTAGGCCATATGTAATTTCTATCGAAACTGGTCGACAATCAAGTCCCCCACATTGTTGAAAATAAGTAAATTGAGTAACTTCCATTCCATCCAACCAAACCTCCCATCCAACACCCCAAGCACCAAGAGTAGGAGACTCCCAATTATCCTCCACGAATCGAACATCATGTTGAGAAGTAGATATACCTATAGATTCCAAAGAAGATAGATATGTTTCCTGAATCGCATCTGGAGAAGGCTTTATGAGAACTTGATATTGAAAATAATGTTGTGCTCGATTTGGATTATCCCCATATCTTCCATCAGTAGGCCTTCGACAAGGTTCCGGATATGCAACAGCCCAAGGTTCAGGACCAATTGCTCTCAAGATCGAGTGAGGGCTCATAGTGCCAGCTCCTTTTTCCGTGTCATAAGGCTGTAAAAGTAAGCAACCTTTTTCACTCCAGAAGGAGTTGAGCGAACTAATAATGTCCTGAAAGTGCATATCTATATAACCACCAGTACTGCAAAGGGTTTTAGAGAGCCCAATCTGTTGATGCCTTGTTGGTACATCCCTAAAAACCCTAGGAAAATGGTGTCCTGTTGATACGTCAGATTTGGCATACACCATTGTCCCAAACAAATGGATGTATTAACAGGGTGCGTAGGTGAATCCATACGACTGATCTAAAGAGAGAAGAAGGATGTGGCTCAAGGCCTAAGAAAATCCCTTTAATCAAGCAAATAAGTAGTCTTAGCTTATGAAATTATTCTTAAATCAAATTGAATCGTTTAATTTTTAAAAGCTTTAATTCATCAACTAAATCAGATATTAAATTATCCGAGCTATGAATTGTGACTTTCGCTTTGCTATTGAATTGGGTCAAGAATAGTTTAATAATCAGGATGATACTTCTATTGAAAGTAAAGTATTCATCTGATCCATTTTTTAAAAATGTTTTAAAGGGTTCATCAGTTTCAGAAGTTAAATCAGAGGCTGTCTTGAGATTAGAAATCGGTTCGGTGCATCTGTCAAAAACATTTGGAGACATAAGTTCCTTAATTATTTCTAGTTGCGTATACCAATAACCTGGGGTACTTGGTTCTAATCCTACAAGGTGAATGTCTTGGTAGCCCAACTCAAATGCTAAAGAAATTTGGCGAATAATAGAGTTCTTAAAATTAAGAAGAAGTTTAGGCTCATCTGATCCCTTAGATTTTAAATACGAGAAATAGGTTTTAAGACCATATAAAGTTTCAGTTTCAGTTTGTTCATCAATAAAATACCATCTTGGAATAACAATATTGCCTTTACTTACTTTCCTTAAATATCTTTGGTGAAACTGAGGATTAGGAAGTATAACCTTACATTTGTCTATTTGCTCAGAAGCTATTATATATTCATGTTCAATTACATGATAAGATATCAGTTCAGTGAACCTAGATAGTTTCTTAATATTATTTTTCCAGTTCTTATTTATAAATGAACAAGGCTCAAAGAAATAGTAAGTCAAGGGAAATCGCGCTAAAGTTATGGCACTACTTCCACTAGTATCTGCTTTTATATATCCATTGTTGAAGCTTTGTATAAAAGGAATCGCGCCCGGTCCATTCCCAAATATGTATATAGAATCAGAATTCTTAAATGGAAGAAGTTCTGAAAGAGATTTGATAGAATTGGAATTTAGATAATGAGTTTTAATTGTTCCTTGATATGAAGGGATCAACCTAAAAAGACTCTTGAATTTTTCCTCTTCTGATTTGTTAATGAAATCCATAACCGATTAATAGTCAAATAATGCGTAAAAAGTCATCACCTCTGTCGCAGGAAGAATTGATATCAATCCTTAGTCAATGCTGTTAATGAAAGCTGATTTTTTTTATGAGTATAAGGTTGTATAAAATTCTAGCAAGAGAAAGGATTATTAATGTATAGGGAAAGGGTATTTTGTGTTAAAAGCTCTAGATAAGAATTTGAGAAAATATTATGACTAAGTAGAGGATGAAGCCTTTAGCCCACTGCCTATTCCTAACATCAGCCAGAATGTAGGTACATCTCCCAGATGACCTGAAAACATTGAATATATTGTTGATTGTATGAAAAGAAAAAGTATCCAAAGAAATTGAGGATTAATTCTAACTGCTCTTGTAAGATTTAGTAAGGATTGATACCAGCAATAACACAGGGTAATAGCCATTAGAACCCCACCTATAGAAAGAGCCTCAACTAAATAGTTATGGGGATAGAAAATACTTTCACCCCAAGAAGAAGCTAAGTTCTGTATATCTGTATGAACTCTGAAACCTGCCCCAAAAATAGGATTTGATATGAATTGATCTAAACTCAACTGAATCATCCGCAATCTTTGTACGGAGTTTGGGTCAAACCCCGTAGAAATAATTTTTTGTCTAAGTTCTGGTGAGGCGAAAAGAAGATAAGAAATGAGAATTATTGAAGTAGAAATAGCGAGAGACAAATAAGAAATAATCTTGCTAACACGCAAATTCAACTTTTTTGCTGCAAAAATAAAGCAAATAAATGGAGCAAGTAATGCTAATGCTGCAGCCCTAGTGCCGCTATATGCTGAAAGGAAAACTCCTAGTCCCACTGATAAAAAGTGTGAAAATGAGGTAATATGTTTCTCGGTTAGTTTTGTAAAAATTACACATATTCCAAGCAGAGCTAGCGAAGCCGCTGCATGTCCAGCTGGTATAGGATTTAGATCTGGCAAACCAAAGTATGGAGAGCCATATCCAGGGTTGAATCCAAAAAGAAGTGCTGAGGATCCTAGGATTAAAAGGCCTTTATTACTCAATGTACTTGATAAAGGCATAGTATTTATTGAAGCATTGAACGTACAGTGAAGTGTAAGAAAATAACCTGACAGACCTAAAACTAGAGAACTACCTAATCCCCATGCAAATAACTCCCATAAAGGAATAGCACTAGAAACATCGTGAAAGGTGACTCCAAAAATAATTCGTGAGAAATATTGAGTCCAGAAGAATATAAGCATTAAAACCCAGACGGAATTGAATTTATATTTGCTCGATTTGAAAAAAATCTTGAACAGCCCAGATATGCATATTAAAGAAATAAAACCTCGCATAAGAATCATGGCGAGTCGATTTGGCAATCCGAGCTGGAAAGCAACAAGAGAAAATAAAGGCTGGCCAAATAGTGTAAGAAGTATTGTTGACTCAAGGATCAATGGAATGTTTAATACATTCTCAAATAGTTTCTTTGGAGGCAACATCCTATCGGTCATTGCCAAGGGTGAAGTCCTCTTAATAGCGCGGAGAAGAAATATTTATTCATCCCACGTAAAATCTATGTAAAGACAGTAGACCTTAAAACTAGTTACTTGTCAATACGTAATCTAATTGTTCAACAAAAGCAACAAAAGCTATCCCATATGAATATTGTGGTAAGGCCATAAAGCTATATTGCTTTCATTATTTATAGTTTTTGATAGCATTAGAGAAACGTAATCATTATGGAAGTAAGTCTGGTACTTTGCACTGTGAATAGAATTGAAGAAGTTGATTTATTTCTAGAATCAATTGCTAAACAAAAAGTGTTACCAAAAGAAGTAATTATAGTTGATCAAAATAAGGAGGGATTCCTAGATAGTATATTAAAGAAATGGAAAATTTATATACCTATAAAATATCACAGAGTTAATTTTAAAGGTGTTTGCAGAGCTAGAAATTATGGAGCAAAGTATATAACAGGTAATATAGTTAGCTTCCCAGATGATGATTGTAGATATTTACCAGGTACAATAGATGAGATTTTGAACTTCTTTGATCAGAGTAAATTATGCCATTGTGTAGTAGGTAGAAAGAAAGAGAATCTTGGCATGAATAATGTTATAAAGAAAGGGAAAAGGATACTAAATATACTAGATATATTTAGATGTAAAGCAGAAACTTCTCATATGTTCTTCCGGCAGGAATTAATTGAGTCTGTGATGCCTAATATATTTGACATAAATATAGGTCCTGGCTCAGATTCGATATACATATCGAATGATGAGACAGACTTATTGATTAGGATTTTTCGCAATAAATGGGAAATAGTGATCGAGCCAAGAATTCAAATCTACCATCACTCATCACAAGGATCACTGCTAAAAACTTTTCGGTATGCTCTGTCTAGATATCATATAATGTCAAAACATGAACTTGGACTATTAATCTACTGCTTAAATTTGATTCAACCATTAACACAAATAATAACTAATTTTAGTTTTAAGACTATCATTTATAGTGCTGTTAAGTTCATCGGAAGATCTGGTATCCCAATATTATTTATTAAAGTCATATCAACTATCAAAAAGATAAACGTGGATAAGTGAAGAAGTAAAAGTATTAGTTAATTCTGACAAAAAAAGATCAGTGGAATAAAATCCTTTCAAAGACAATTGCTAAAAATGCTCCCCTAAAGAATTGGATCCAGAGCATACCATATTGATTAATGCCAAGTTTCTTTTTTTCTCTTTCAATAGACTTTTTATGCATATCGATTAAATTTATCAATTTATATGATTTATACGCCTTAGACTCTCTTTTAAGAGGGGTGGGGATTCGAATATATTTGTTTTCGCGGTCCATAGTGATGGAGATTAATAACTATAAGGTATAGCAGATAATCCATTCGTAAAGCCCTTGTACTTAACCTTTAATATGTATGATGAATCGAGGCAAACAAATGAGCTTCATTGTTGATTTAATAAGAGTTTCGCTAAAGAGTAATCTGTTGTAGAGTCCCACCCTCTGGATTTTAAAGCTGTAAAGATTAATTCGGCTAAGTACCAATCATCTAGTGTATCTATATCATGGGCTAAATATTGTGGGACTGGAAAGCCAATTCGTTTTTCTGGCTGATTATATCTCTGCATATTAAAGAAATAGCATTGGCCTGCATCGAACCAAGTTTGTTGCAAATCCTGTGTTCGTAGGTGTTTGTAAGATTCACACAAATAGTCAAGAAATCCATCACTATCCTCTATAAGAGACTGTAATATAGGAAATTTAGAAGTTGAAACTGTTAAAGAACAAGTAGCTTCTGTTGTCAAAAGCTTCTCTAAGCAACCTATCAAAGTGCTAGATTGAACAAATGGAGCTGTTGGATATAAATAGCAAAGGAAATCATATGGAATATTATGTCTTTTAGACCAATCAATAAAGTGATTCCTTACATCTAAATCTGAGGCATAGTCATTAGCAATATCTTTAGGCCTAATGAAAGGAATAATCGCTCCATATTCTTCTCCAATTGACGCAATCTCCTCATCATCAGTAGATACATAGATGTTGTCAAATAGGCCTGATGAAATAGCTGCTTGAATAGACCATGAAATCAATGGCTTGCCATGGAATGGCTTAATATTTTTTCTGGGTATTCGCTTTGAGCCTCCACGAGCTGGAATAAGGCAAATATTTTTTGGGGTCATTAGAGTGGATAATAAATGGTAAGTGAATTACTTCTAAAGGTGCGGTTAGATAATCTTAATAGCAGGGAAAAGCAATTGCAAGGTAAATAAGATTTATATAATTAATATTCAATTATGGTTATCCGATGAAATAGGTATGTTGGGAAGGTCAAGGCTTTTATTTGCGGCTGAAGAGTTGTAATACTATAATTTAATCAATTATAAGTATACTGACGATATGCTTATCTATGTAAAACCATTCTAAGAGAATGAATAATCTTATACTTAGAGCACAGCAAGAGCCATATGGTCGGTTTGGGCATCAAAGCTATAATTTTCTAACCGCTTATATTCTTGCAAAGATTTCAGGTTGTGGGTTTTATGGAGGGAGATATTTATTTAGAGCGGAGAATTTCAATTCTTGTATTGACTGGAATATAATATCTAATATAAAAGGAGAGCCAGTATTTTGTAGTGAAGATTTCAATAGTTACTTCAGATCCTCAAAATATGCAAGAAGTTTCGTACAGAATAAAAGTTTAGATGGAGACGCTAATTTTAATAACATAGAATTATCTCTATCCAATAAATCATGTAAAACCACTGGTCAATTAAAGAGTATCATTGACGCCCTAAATGAATTAAGCATTATTTATGCTGACAGAGCTTACCCTACAGTTATAGATCTTCCATTCAACTTTCTTGATGGAATACTCGGAAGATTAATTGGTTGCTACCTCTCGGAAATCAGGAAAATATATCTAGTATCAAATATTGAACAGAAGCAGACTGTAGCTATTCATCTAAGGAGAGGTGATGCAGGGAAAGGAAATAATCTGTTAGTAGATCCAGAATTACAAGCAAAGAAAATCCCTTATATACTAGAAAATCATCTTCCTAAAGATATAGACGTTCACATATTCACACAAGCACATAGTTCTTCTGAACTAAACTATTTAATTGAAAAGATAAAAGGTAGGAAGTTACATTTGCACCTAGATAAGGGAGAAGATCTTCTTATAAATACTAATGATGTCGACCATTTTAAACTAATGATAGAATCAAAATATATTATCCTAGGGAATAGTACATATTCTTATATGGCAGCTTATTTGGGTAACCATGAAAAAGCTTTTTCTCTGAGCGATGGTCCCATTGAAAACCCTACAATCAACAATAGGGGATTTATTCAAATTTGATTTTACGCTAGTACTAAGTAATCAATAAAATAGAGAGGCTATTGTTGGTTAAAGAACAAAGAGAATGCAAAATACATTTATATAAATTCAAACTGAATACGGTAGATATACTCTGCATCCCGGTTTATAGCATAAAAGGTATCGTCCTCTGTCGTGATAACACCTGTAAGATTGGCCTCACTCAAGATGATTTCAATTGAAGGGTTCATTATATTCAGCAAATAAAGGCCCGTTTCTAAATGTGTTGCTAATATATAATGTTCATTTATTGGGCACAAAGAAAACCATTTTCCTTTTTGAGGGAGAGGAAAACTAAAGGTACACTTATAATCTTCTATAATAAGGATATGGGGAAATTTTTGGGTTATAATTAATTGTCTTTTTTTGTCTTTATATAGGCAATGTGGGTGTTGACTTTGCTTTAAGATCTCAGAATAGACTTTATGCTGCTCAGACTTTAATAAGATTTCAACTAAACATGAATTAGTGTAGTCAATGAATGTAATGCTTTCATCCCCAATGAATGCATTAATAGGTGATCTGCCTGGCGTTTTAAAACTTCTTACGATGCTAGCGTCATATCTGTTAAGTATTAATATTTCATTTCTCCTGAATCTAGATGCTAAGATATATTTTTTTGTCTCGTACAATCCATGAATAAAGTCTATTTTGTTAGGAAAATATGTAAATCCATTCTTCTCTGAAAAGTGGACTATATGTCCACTCTCATAGATAGAGAATAAAATACCTCCTGATAACGACCTGGCTAAATACCAACATTTAGACTCAGATTTATGATCAAAGAGAAGATTATATGGTAATTCTATTTTTTCAATAGAGTCTAATTTAAATTTAGACTTGGATGACATGAGCTAAATTGGAACTAAGAACATCTGCCATGAAGTATTATGGCAATAGTGAATGAAAATTTGATTTCCGAGCATTCTACTCGTTTATAGGGCCTAGAGCTAAAATAATAGAGAGTATAAATATTGATTTGGATTTAAACGATGTCTCCAAAGCTTGGACTAGGGACCGCTCAATTTGGACTGGACTATGGGATAACAAATAAGGGAGGAAAACTACTCGATAATCAAGTTAAAGAAATTCTATGTAAGGCTGAAGAATGCGATATTTCATATATTGATACTGCACAGGCTTATGGAGCTTCCGAACAGATTCTCGGCAAGAACCTACCATCAAAGCATTCATTTAAGTTGATGACAAAATTGCAAAGTCAACGTAATTTGAATCTATACTCTAAAGAGATATGGGAAGATTTGTTTCGTAAAAGTCTATTAAATCTGAATCTAAAAAAAATAGATTCATTATTAATTCATAGTTCATCAGATATTTGCACTGACAAAGGATTCATCCTTGTTGAATGGATGGAGAGTTTAAGAGAAAGAGGCTTAATAGATCGTATGGGGGTATCTATTTATGAAGCTGATGAGTTAAGTAGGATTCCAATAGAAAGATTCCAGTTAGTTCAGTTGCCTCTCTCTATATATGACCAAAGGATGCTTCGCAATGGGGCTATTGAAAGACTTACTGACGCTGGAATCGCTATCCATTCAAGAAGTGCTTTCTTACAAGGTTTGATTCTTGTCCCTCATAGTCAATGGCCTAGTAACCTATCAATGGAATTCAGAGAACATCATGCGAAGATTTCAGAGAAAATTCATGGTTCAAATGGGAGAATGCTAGACGAGGCACTATCATTTCTATTTCATATACCTAACATAGAAGCAGTTATAGTAGGTACGACAAGTCTTGCGGAACTTACAGATATAGTGACATCCTGGGAAAGAGTTTCAACTTTAGCGAATAAATTTAATTATAAGTTATGGTCTTGGGAAAATTCAAATGATCTAGACCCAAGAGAATGGCTTATCAAATGACAGAAAAAAATGATACGTCTAAATCAAAAGGCCAAAATCTATGGATTAAAGCCAAAGAATTAATTCCTGGTGGAAATATGCTTTTATCAAAAAGGCCTGAAATGTTCCTACCAGACAATTGGCCAGCATATTTTTCTAAAGCTAAAGGATGCCATATATGGGATTTAGATGGGAATAAATATATAGATATGAGTATTATGGGAATTGGAACTAATGTTCTTGGCTATGGAAATAAAAAAGTTGATAAAGCGGTACAAGATGTCATCAAGAAAGGCAACATGTCGACATTAAATTGTAGTGAAGAAGTATATCTGGCTGAGAACCTAATAAAACTTCATTCATGGTCAGAAATGGTCAAATTTGCTAGAACTGGTGGCGAAGCAAATGCAATCGCCATAAGAATTGCACGTGCAGCCACGGGAAGAGAGGCTATAGCTATTTGTGGTTATCATGGATGGCATGATTGGTATCTTGCGTGTAATCTAAAAAATAATTCTGAACTTGCGGATCATTTACTCCCGGGACTAGATGCCACAGGAGTCCCAAAGAGTCTAATAAATTCAGTACATGCTTTTGAATTTAATAGACTTGATCAATTGGAATTGATTGCAAATAAATATGACTTGGCTGCTGTTAAAATGGAAGTAGAAAGATCTATTCCGCCAACTCCTGGATTCCTAGAAGCAGTAAGAAAATTATGTAATAAAAAGGGTATTGTTCTTATTTTTGATGAATGTACGTCAGGTTTTCGAGAGAGATTAGGAGGCATTCACCTTAAATATAACGTTGAGCCTGACATGGCTATTTTCGGCAAAGCCTTAGGCAATGGTTACGCTATAACAGCTATATTAGGAAGAAGAAGTGTTATGGAGTCAGCTCAGAGTACATTCATAAGTAGTACCTTTTGGACGGAAAGAATTGGTCCTTGTGCAGCATTAAAAACACTAGAAGTAATGGAAGAAGAGGAGAGTTGGACAAAGGTTACCAGTACAGGAGTTAAGCTAAGAGAATCTATATCTAGGATGGCTATAGATCACAATATTGAGATTGATATTTTCGGAATTCCATCCTTAACAGGGTATTCATTTAAAAGTGAATCTAATTTAAAATATAAAACGTTAGTGGCTCAAGAAATGCTCAAAAAAGGTTACTTAGCATCTACTCTATGTTACATATGCACAGAGCATAAAAAGAATATTATAGATAATTACTTAGAGAATCTGGACAATGTATATAAGTTAATTGCAAATTGTGAGGATGGGCAGGATATTGATTCACTATTAGAAGGACCTGTATGCAATTCTGGATTCAAAAGGTTAAATTAATTAACCATGGAATATTGTAAGAATTGCCTACAACCTGATACAAGACCTAATACAAGATTTTCCGACAAATTGTGTCCAGCCTGCGCTTATTACCTGACATTGCCACAAATAGACTGGGAAGCTCGCAATAAAGAGCTTAAAGAGATTATTGACTATGGGAAAAGTAATATGAGCAAAGGGTATGATTGCATTATTGGGGTATCAGGTGGAAAAGATAGCACTCGACAAGCTATCTATGTAAGAGAAAAACTGAATATGAACCCACTGTTAGTTTGCCTAGCTGCTCCACCCCAACAAATAACAGAGAGGGGAGTACATAACATATCTAATCTTATAAACAAAGGTTTTGATTGTATAACTATTAATCCAGCTCCAAATATCTGGAGAGAACTAATGAAATACTGCTTCTATAACTATTTAAATCCTTTCAAGTCTACAGAACTTGCACTATATGGCAGTGTTCCCAGAATAGCAATAACTTATCAAATACCTTTAATTTGGTGGGGAGAGAATGATGCTCTACAAATTGGGGAAACGACCGTAATGGGTAAAACTGGAAGTGATGGGAATAATCTGAGAAAGTTAAATACGCTAGGGGATGGCGATATTTCATGGATATTAAAAGCTGGATTTAAAGAAAAAAACATCCAGCAATACAAATTCCCTACAGAAGAGGAAATAGAGCGCGGAGGAATAAGAACAGTATTTCTTGGATATTTTTGGAAAGATTGGTCATTAGTCAATAATGGTAATTATTCCGCTTTAAGAGGCCTTGATATTAGGAAAGATAAGCCTTGGGAAATGGGTGAGCACATTGGAGTCACAGCTCTAGATGAAGATTGGACACCAATGAATCAAATGATTAAATATTTAAAATTTGGATTTGGAAGAACAACAGAGTACATAAATGAAGATATCAGGGCAGGAATTATTTCAAGGGATGAGGGTATTAAAATCGTGGAAGAGTTTGATGGTAAATGCAGCGAGAAGTATATACATAGCTTTTGCAATTATATAAATATTGAAATAGATGAATTTTGGGAAGTAGTAGAAAATGGGGCGCTAAATAAAGAGCTTTTTACAATAAATTCAAAAGGTGATTATAGCCGTAAGTATAAAGTTGGGTATGGTCTCTAACTAAAGCTAATTATTGAATCTAGTTCATATAAAACTCCGCAAAAAAAATATATTAAATATATATCCATATGTAGTTCTAAGCATATATCTTAAGCTATATTATATGGATAAATCGGGTAACTTGACCTTGCTCAGTTTTTATTAATGACAACACCAGCCAAATAAACCAATGGATAAGCTAAATCTGACTACAGATGACTTTTTAGTTTATACAGAGTTTTTACGAGGTTTTCATTCACCTGAGCCAAGGCTGGTAAAAGACTTTAATATGTTAAAAGCTTTTAAGGCCTCTAATAGCATTTGTATTTGCGGCAATGGAGATTCATTAATCAATAGTCTTGAACGACATCAACCTCTTAAGGATTCAGATCTAGTTGGAACATCTGCATTAATTGCCTACAGAAGATCTCCAACTTTCATTTTTCACGAACCTATGGGTTCAAATACTGGCTTTGATATGAAAATTGGAAGTAAGTACTTAGTAATGATAGATAACATAATTCAAAGTCATCTAACCGCATTGCTTCAAGAAAGGAGTGATATCGCAGTATTAGAGAATCCTCAGTTAGCTGATCCAGAGGCTACAGATTACCACCCTTACTTAAATCCAAATTTATCAGCTGAGAATGCATACTGGCCTCCTTATTATTTTGTCGAAGAACATGATAATTCATCAATCCTTATTAGTCTAAAGGAATATGCTGAGGTAGGCGTTCCAGCAATTCTAAATTTCAGATGCTCGCTAATAAGGGCACTCTCGCTTAGTTATATTCTAGAGTATAAAACTATCAACTTTGCAGGTCTTGACCCTTCAAGTCCTAACTATTGGTATACAGAACATTACCAAAATCAAATTTTATATCAGGGTGTTAATTTACAACTTAAACATTTATTTAAACTCTATGGTCAATTAGTAAACACATCTTCTTCTAATCGAAAAATGCATGAAGGTGAGCTTTACGAATCAGACTTTTCAATGAATAAGTCAATATGGTTTGTAATATCAGTTCTAGACAAATGGGCACGAAACCTAGGCAGAACTATCCCAACAATTAATTATTATGGAAGTGATCCCAACACTATTGGCTATATAAATACTGTAACAAAGGCCAATAGAGTCAATGTCTTTAATGATTGATTTGACAATACAACGTTAGTTAATAAAAGAATTGATATTTAAATTAAACAATGATAGATTAAATTACCAATATTATTTATGTGAAAGATTTAGAGGATATTGCAAAACTATATTTAGAAGGTCAGGAGTATGACAAGGCCATTTCATGCTGCCAAAACATCTTAGGAACAGACAAGTGTTCTACAGTTGCTTTAAAGGTGATTTCCAGTAGCCTCCTTTCCTTAAAACGAACAAAGGAAGCTAGACTTTATTTACAAAAAGCACATTTATTAAATCCCTTGGACCCTGAAGTAACTAAAGATATTGGCAAAAGCTATCAACTTGAAGGAAAGAATGTCGATGCAGAGAAATGGTATTTAAAAACATTGGCTTCAAATCCATACTATGCTCCTGCATTGACAAATCTAGGAGTAATAGATATGAGCAAAAAGATTTACAAAGATGCCTTGAAAAAATTTTATAGCGCAATCAAGGCAGACCCTTACTACGCAACTGCCTGGATTAATATAAGTAAAGCGTACGAAGAAATGGGGACAGAAGGTAAAGCATTGTCATGTGCTTATATGGCTGTAAGTCTAAGTCCAAACATGGCTATTTCGCATTTGAATCTTGGTTCTATTCTAAAAGAAAAGGATTGCTTAGAAGAAGCCGAGCTTCATACAAGACGAGCTATAGAATTAGCTCCCAACCTTGCAGAGGCTCATTTCAATTTAGGCACAATACTACAATCAAAAGGTAAATATCCTGAAGCAATAATTGCCTTAACGAAAGTAATTGAATTAGATCCTAATTTTACTGATTCACCTAACAAGTAGAGTAGTATCACCTGAAATATTTTTTGATGATTAATTATTTAAATTGACATAAGAAATAAGTTCTTAATGATAAAGAGGTACTTCTACATGTTCTGATAAAACTTTTTACGGCAAAGTTAAGAATCAAGGCTAATGAAGCTAAACAGATGTATCATAAATAAATCTTTTTATTCTTGATCGTGTCAATAGGGCCAAGCGATTTCTTGGATGAACTGAAATCGTATAGGATAAACATCTTTAATAATCATGCATATTATCTACTTGAAAGATATTTAGAGCCATTTATAGAAACCAGCACAAAATTCCAAAAAGGTCCAAATTCCAATCTCGAAGAATTTTCTTTAGCAGTAATAGTAGACGATAGGCCTAGTCAACTTTTGAGATTCTGCATAATCAATACTATTCTAATGAGTAAATTAATGATTTCTATAAGGCTATATACTTCTCACGGTAGGTTCTCATCTACCAAGGAATTACTTTCTGGCTTAGAACGATGGGTAGAGGTAATTCAAATAAACCAAGATGATGATCAGCCATTTAGCAAAGGATACTATAATGAGCTACTTAAATCTCCAAGATTTTGGAAAGATATTCCAGTAAAGAACATATTAATAATGCAAGTTGACTCTCTCTTAATTGAGCCATTAGATTACACAATGTTTAACTATGATTACATTGGAGCTCCATTCTCAAAAGGTCAAATAAGGCAAACCTTCTTTCCATCATACTCAAAAGATAATCTGGAAGAAATCGGTTCCTATTGGTTTACACAGCAATACAATCAAGACCAAAATATTGACGTTCCTATAGGTAATGGTGGCTTGTCAATAAGAAATAGGGATCTAATGATATCTATATGTGAAGGGGAGCAATCTCAATATGATGAAAACGAAGACGTATTCTTTAGCCGTAATTTAATAAAGTATAAAGCCAAATTACCGAGTTTAAGTATTGCTCGTAGATTCGCATGTGAGGCCCAATATTACCATAGTATTGGCACACATGCTAGTCACTTATATTTTACCGCAGAAGAGCAATCAGAAATTTATGAAAGACATTTTAAGCACCTCATAGGAATAATTTATAGCCAAGAATAAGATTCAATATGAAATTATCCTCTATTCTGATTAAATCACTGTTAAGATAAAAGTTAAAGGGCTAATTCTAAAAGCATCACCTTCCAAGGAGCTAAATTCTTGCAAAGACAAATTTGTCTATTAGATCATTCATCTAATCTGATCAATTTGCAGTAAAATTCCCGAGAATTTATTCTCTCACCCCTTAGCTATCTAGCAAAGTATGTTAGGGACAAGAATTATGCAAGAGAGTATCCATCAAATTGGTT
The DNA here is from genome assembly GCA_003209275.1 of Prochlorococcus sp. AG-463-P14. GTDB lineage: Bacteria > Cyanobacteriota > Cyanobacteriia > PCC-6307 > Cyanobiaceae > AG-463-P14. The sequence goes on along the minus strand of QCRX01000006.1, from coordinate 22,489 downwards.
GGAAACTACTACATACCAATCAATACAAAAGCGCAATTGAGGCTTTTAGGAATTCGCTAACTGAATCAGAGACTTGGGAGTCCTATCAAGGTCTAGGTTGGGCCATATACAATTCAGGTTTTAGCCAAGAAGCCGTTGAATCATTTAAAAAGTCTCTTAGAATTCAAGAAAGAGGTGATACCTACCAAGGCCTAGCCTGGTCATTATTAAAACTTGATCGTCATGAAGAAGCGATAAATGCATTCAGAAAATCAATTTCGTTTGAAAAAAATAAAGACATCTATAAAGGCTACGGTTGGGGAATGATTAATTTAGGGTTATATAAAGAAGCACTTCAAGGTTTTCAACAATCTATAGAGCATAAAGAAAATGGAAATGCCTTTTTCGGAATGGCGTCAGCATTATATAAATTAGATCTCTATTCTGATTCAATATATGCTTTCAAAAAATCACTTGATTTCGAAAAAAGTGGAGAGGTTTATAGAGGACTAGGTTGGGCTTTAAGCAAGTCAGAGAATTACGAAGAAGCAATATTAAATTTTAGAGAGTCTTTAAAATATATGGACAAATGGTGTTGGGAAAGTTTTTTAGGTCTTGGTTTGGCTTTGGCAAAATTAGACAGAGCAAAAGAAGCCATTGATGCTTTCAGCAAGTCTCTGGAGATTGAAGATAAATGGAATTGGGAGAGCTTCTTAGGGCTTGGCCTTGCTTTAAAGAAATTAAATAAAAAAGAAGATGCAGTTGATGCTTTGCAAAAATCTCTAGACCTTGTAGAAGAGGAAGAAACTTATAAAATACTAGGAGATCTCTTGGCAAGTTTAAATCGCAAAGAAGAGTCTATTCAAGCATATAGTCAGGCTGAGGTATTAGCCTCAAAAAAGGTAAATAAAGTTTCAGCTAGCGATGTACCTTTAATATCACTAGGTTAAGGAGTATCTTTTCAAAAGATATTCCTTAAAAAGTCGAAAGTAATTATTGAATGTTTTCCTAGTATATTTTTGTGCAAGGAATGGAGATTGATCAAGCTCCACACCAACTTGTGGGGACAAATTAATATTAGTAGGCTTATACTTCTCCAAATGCCTGCCTAATAAATACTCAGATTGAAACCAGAACTTGGAATAACGTTTATGGTCTACCTCATTTTTAAAAAGATCTTTATAATAATTGCAAAGTAAATCTATCAACACAGGAGAACCGAAAATAATCCTATCTTCAGCCTCCTCACTCGACAAGTATGGATTTGATCTCCAGCAGAAGATATTATCTTTAATTAAATCGATATTAACTTGCCCTAAATTATAGATTACATGAAGCATATCCAATCTGGTATAAACGACAAAATCATATTTCTTAGAATCAATGAGAGCTGAAGTTTGAGAAAAAGAATCAACAAAAGAAAGGATTCTATTTGGGAAAAGATCAGTTTTTGTCTTGAAAGGGAGAGAGTTTTCTAAACAAGCCTCTACATACTTAAAAGGATTATAGTGCCTTAATTTTACAAGGAAAGGATATCTTGTATTTTCTCTCATGCTGTTTTCTATTTCTTCTTGTGAGAGGCTGACCGTATCAAACTCATTGCTCAAATGGGGGCAACTATAGTAAACATCTACTTGAAAAGAGCTTAGGCCAATAGATTCAATCAAACGATCAATTTTATAATCAAGTCCATCAATATATTTAAGGTCTCTTAGAAAACCTACGAAGGCAAAAGCAATTTTCATAAAAGCTCGCTCACTAAAAATATTTTAAGGATGATTTTCATAAAAACCAAATCATTTTCTATTCTAAATTTAAATCAATCCAAAGAAGAGAGTGCGTCTTGACTATAGTTAAAAATGAAACAATACATCTATGAGCCTAATTAGGAGAAGTGCTTAGGTGTTTTAATAGTCTGAAGAACACTATCAAGATAAGAAAAATTAGTGGAGAATCCTCTTTGATGAGCAAAGAAAATCTAGTCCTCGCAGAGACAGAATACAATCTTGGCAAATCGCACCATGAGAAAGGTCGTTTAAGAGAAGCTATTACTTTCTACAAGAAAGCTCTAAGAAGAAATCCAAATTATATAGATGCTTATTACAGTCTTGGAACAGCTCTAAAAGAGAAAGGAAAACTCAAAGCCGCGATTGATTCATATCAAAAAGCCCTAAGGATAAACCCAAACTTCCCAAACATTCACTATAGCCTCGGAAATGCTCTTAAAGAACAAGGAAAAATCACATCCGCAATTGAATCCTATAAGACAGCAATCTTTCTACAGAATGATCATGCAGATGCAAATTGGAACCTCTCTCTAGTATTACTTCTATCAGGAAATTACAAGTCTGGACTTGAAAGTTACGAATGGCGTTGGAAGAAAATGGATGCTTCCAGACCTCATGCATACCCTAAGTCAAGAAGGTGGGAAGGAATTAATATTAAATCTTCTGGCAAATTACTAATTATTAGTGAACAAGGTTTAGGCGATACTATCCAATTTATGCGTTATGTCCCTTTTCTAAGAGAAGAAGGAGTTGAAATCTTATTTTGCGCTCAACAAGTGCTTCATGGCCTTATTAAAGAATCAGAGATACACCTAAATCCTTTAACTCCTTCAGAAGCGAATGAGGTCTCAGGTACTAATTGGATTCCGCTTCTTTCATTACCAAGGTACCTTGATATAAGTCCTAAAAATCCAATAATCAATACGTCTTATATTTCAACAAAAAAAGAACTTGTTTCAAAGTGGGGCATTCAACTTTCAAAAGAAATAAGACCTCTTATTGGTATCAATTGGCAAGGGAATCCTAATGCTGAGAAAATGACTCTAAAGGGACGTTCCTTTCCCTTGGAAACATTATCAAACATTGCCAAAGAATCCTCTGCTAGTTTTGTCTCTCTGCAGAAAGGATTTGGTTCAGAGCAACTTGAGTCTTGCTCCTTTAAAGATATGTTTGTAAGTTGCCAAGATAGGATTACAAAGGAATGGGATTTTCTAGAGACTTCAGCGATAATAGAGAACTGCGATTTGATTATCACATCTGACTCCTGCATAGCTCATCTGGCAGGGGGAATTGGCAAGGAAACTTGGCTATTACTTAAAGATGTTCCTGATTGGCGCTGGGAAATTGATAGTCAAAAAAGCTTCTGGTACCAATCTATGAAATTATTTCGACAACAAGAAAGATCTAATTGGAATGAGGTTATGACTCGAGTTAAGAAAGAGTATAAAAAGTTTTTAGCTAATTATTTAAAATCCAAAGTAGTTAGACCAACCAAAACAATTTTAGGTTAAAGCTATTAAGTCAACCAATGGGGAATCAATACATTGCCTCATTTGATAAGTAAAAAATAATCTCACCTTTAACGATAAACAATTCATGCTTGAAGTAATAAGGCGCCCATTTGTCCTCCTGCGAGCGTTCTATAAGACACTGCTTCAAAACCAGCTTCAAGAGCTAATGACTCCTGAACTGATCCATTAGGGAATCTCTTTAGGCTTTCCTCTAGATAAGCGTAATGTTCACGAAAACCAACTTGAGCAGCAACAGGAACAACAAAGCGTCTTAAATAAAGTCGCTGGAATTGCGCACTCAAAGAACCCTCTTCAGTGCGATTAAAATCTAAAATTCCAGCCCGACCACTTTTTTTTAAAAGTCTACGTAGCTCCTTTAATCCTAGAGAAGGATCTGCAAGGTTTCTAAGGCCATAAGCCATTACAGCTCCATCAAACTGATTTGAGGACAAGCCCGTATCAAGTGCATCTCCCTTCTGCCAAGAAATAGGGAGCCAGGAAGCATTTAAAGCTCGTTTTTTAGCAATTGACAATGGCTGTTCTGCAGAATCAATGCCTAATACAGATCCATTAGGACGAACACATCTAGCTAGTGCCAAAGCTAAGTCCCCTGTACCACAACAAAGATCCAGCCAAGACTCTCCATCAACTGGTTGCAACCAAATCAACAATTGACGTTTCCAAACCCTATGTAAGCCAAAGCTAAAAACATCATTTAAAGGGTCATAGTTTTGAGCCACTGCATCAAAGAGATTTTCAACAGAACCAGGATTATCTGATCTCATAAACAACCTTCTTTTGAAGTAAGTCCATCACTCAATCGGTCTAATTGGTAAAGATCTTTTTAATAAGTCATTTTTAATTTGACTCACTGTTAAAACACCGTCATGTAGCAAAGACGCTAGTAAAGCAGCAGATGCCTTGCCGTGTGTAAATGCCTCTGCGATGTGCTCTAAGCAACCTGCACCTCCTGAAGCGATCACAGGAACTGAAACAGCCTCTGAAACAGCCCTGGTCAAAGACAAGTCATAACCATTTTGAGTTCCATCACCATCCATTGAAGTTAAGAGTATTTCACCCGCTCCCAATTCAGAGGCCTGCCTAGCCCACTCAATTGCATCTATCCCAGTGTTATCTCTCCCCCCTTTAACAAAAACATCCCATCCAGGAATCCCAGTAGTTCTTTTTCTTGCATCTATTGCCACAACAATGCATTGAGAGCCAAAACGATCGGCACCCTGATCAATTAACTCTGGGTTTTTAACTGCAGATGAATTAAGGCTTATTTTATCTGCGCCTGCTCTTAAAAGCTCTGTAATCCCCTCTATTGAACCAATCCCTCCCCCTACAGTAAAAGGAATAGTTACAGATTCCGCAGTTCTCCTAACTAAATCAACAAGCGTTTCTCTGCCTTCATGAGTAGCTGCTATATCAAGAAATACCAACTCATCAGCTCCAGCCTGGCTATACCTACAGGCCAGTTCTACTGGGTCTCCGGCATCCCTCAAGCCAACGAAGTTAATGCCTTTGACGACACGACCATTGGCCACATCAAGGCAAGGAATCAACCTAAGAGCAACCATTGGATTAGAGAGGCGACTGTTAATGTTGCGCCACTTCTAAGAATTGCAGGCCATGGGCAAGGCTGCCACCCTTAACAGAATTGGATCAAGAGTCAAGGTATTTCTTGATCAAGTCAAAGATCGCATCCCAGGGAATCTCTCAAGGCAGCTTGCGAGTGATCCCCGCGGGAAAGTCATTGGTTACAAAATGACCGATGGCACCGGAATTGGCGTAATCCTTGAACTCAGTGATGGATCGACTTGCTGGTTCTTCGAAAACGAAGTTAGTAATAACTGAGGCTCGAAAAGTGAGCGATGCGCGACAACTCCTTGGAATAAAAGGAGCCTCAGAAACAAGCAGTATATGGAAGCTGCGCCTGCAGCTAATGAAACCAATCACTTGGATTCCATTGTTATGGGGAGTTATCTGTGGAGCCGCTGCAAGTGGAAATTATCAGTGGCGACTCTCTGACTTTCTAGCTGCTATTGCATGCATGATCATGAGCGGCCCTTTATTAACTGGATTCACTCAGACTATTAATGACTACTACGACAGAGAAATAGATGCTATCAATGAACCCAACCGACCTATTCCTTCGGGAGCTATATCTCTTAATCAAGTAAAGATTCAAATTTGGGTACTACTTCTATCTGGATTAGCAGTTGCATATTTCCTTGATTTATGGGCAGGTCATAGCACTCCCTCTGTTCTTTTACTTGCTCTAGGAGGCTCCTTTGTAAGTTTCATTTATTCGGCTCCGCCTATCAAGCTGAAACAAAATGGTTGGCTAGGGAACTATGCGCTTGGTGCTAGTTATATAGCCCTACCATGGTGGGCTGGCCAAGCACTCTTTGGTCAATTAACTTGGACTACAGCACTACTAACTCTTGCTTATAGCCTCGCAGGATTAGGTATAGCAGTAATAAACGATTTCAAGAGCGTTGAAGGAGATAAGGCGCTAGGTCTCGAATCATTACCAGTAGTATTTGGAATCAAAAATGCAAGTTTTATAAGTGCAGGAATGATAGATATTTTTCAACTAGGAATGGTAGTAGTGCTAATCACTATTGGACAACATTTAGCCTCCGTAATTCTATTGCTACTTATTATCCCACAAATAACTTTTCAAGATATTTGGCTGCTTAGAGATCCTTTAGCGTTTGATGTTAAGTATCAAGCAAGTGCCCAACCTTTCTTGATACTTGGAATGCTTGTTTCTGCATTAGCAATTGGTCATAGCTCTCTTGTCTCAGCACTGTGATTCAAAAAAGCCTACATTGGCTTTTAATTTCAGCCACATCAATAGCGATAGGATCTAGTTCAGCATTAGTAGAAATCTTCTTCAGCAAGGCAATAGATTCTTTACTCCCTGAGGCAATCGAAGTTAATAGATTCAGGAGGCCTGGAACAATTACAATACTTTCAACTAATAACAGGATTATTCAAAAACTCGGTCCAGCCACAAGAGAAAAAGTAGAAAAAGGGAAAATGCCTAGATTAATAAAGGAAGCCTTTATTGCATCTGAAGATCGTCGTTTTTACAAGCATAAAGGTGTAGATTTATGGGGAATTAGTCGAGCATTAATAACTAATCTTCGAGAAAGAAGCGTAAGTGAAGGAGGGAGCACTATTACACAACAACTCGCTAGGACAGTTTTCCTTAGCCAAGACAGAACATTAACTCGCAAACTTAAAGAAGCTGCCCTCTCATACAAACTAGAAAGGCAACTCAGCAAAGAAGAAATTCTTGAAGAGTATCTAAACAATGTTTATTTAGGATCTGGTGCATATGGCATTTCTGATGCAGCCTGGGTTTATTTCACTAAAAAGCCTAGCCTCTTATCACTAGAAGAAGCTGCTCTAATTGCAGGCCTAGCTCCCGCTCCCTCACTTTATTCACCTCTGGTAAATACTGAATTAGCTCTTAAAAGACGATCTATTGTTCTAGAAAGAATGCAAGAGCAAGGATTTATCTCGCCCCAACAACTAATTCAATCAAGTATTAGGCCTCTAAATCTAAAACCAGCCACTCCAAAATACTTCAATAGTGCTGCGCCTTTTTTTACTAGCTGGGTCGCCCAACAACTTCCATTAGTCCTTAACCCAGAACAGATTGAAGTCGGAGGGCTAACCATCCGAACCAGTCTCAATCTTAAATGGCAAAAAGAAGGTCAAAAAGCAATTCGTGAGCATAGCCCAGAGAACATGGAAGGCGCAATTGTATCTATCGAGCCAAACACTGGTCTAGTAAGAGTACTTATAGGTGGGAAAGATTTCAAAACTAATCAATTCAACCGTGCGACACAAGCTCTCCGTTCACCCGGATCAACCTTTAAACTATTTCCCTACTTAGCGGCGATTGAATCTGGAATAAAAGCAGATGAAATATTTATAGATAAGCCAATGTGTTGGAAAGGATATTGCCCTAAGAATTTCGGAGATAAGTATATGGGAGAAGTATCTTTAGCTGATGCATTTAAAAATTCATTAAACACTGTTGCAGTCCAACTAATTGATAAAGTTGGGTTCCAAAAGATTATATCAGGTGCAAATAGATTAGGAATTGGAAACTATAGATATTTAGAGAATTACTACCCTCTTGCTATAGGAGCTTTTGAGCAGACGTTACTTGACATGACTGGTGCATATGCAGGAATAAACAATCGGGGGATGTATCTTCAGCCCACTCCTTTTGAGCAAATAAAAGGACCAGGAGATGAGATTCTATGGGATCATATTGCAAACAAAGGCAAAGGGCAACGAGCTTTTGAGCCAAAGGTTGCTGACACCATGAATTGGATGTTGCAAAGAGCTGTCAGCACAGGAACTGGAATAGCTGCTGCTCTAAAAGATAGGCCTGTCGCGGGTAAAACTGGAACTTCAGAAGGAGGGCGTGATCTATGGTTTATTGGTTCAATTCCACAGTTAACCACAGGAATTTGGTTTGGCTATGATAATAACAAGAAGACCAAAAGTGGAAGTGGAGAAGCTGCATGGACATGGAAACAGTTTATGAATCAAATAAAGGGCGAGTTCGAAGTCATTAAATTCACAAAAAGCTTAAACTAGAAATTTAAATCGTTAAGCATTTAATCAGCAAGAACGATCTAGGTATCAAATCAATAGCTTTCAAAAATATCCAGAATTCAAAGATAGTAATTGAAACATATGAAATTATTATCTATCAATAACTGCAGAGAAAAAGCCGTCGCCTGCATTATCAATCCCAGGCCATATTTGCTTCTCATATTGAAGAGTAAAACCTGAATGATTCGAAAGAAACTGATTAACTTGGGAGAGATTCTCCTCAGGGTTAATGGTACAGGTCGAATAAACCAGACGTCCTCCTGGAGATAAAAGGGGTGCGAGGCTATCTAGAAGATGCGCTTGTAAATCAATAAGCTCTTCTAGATCTTCTAAAGATACTCTCCATCTAGCATCAGGGTTCCTTGCAAGAGTTCCCAAACCTGAACAAGGAGCATCAACTAAAATCTTTTGAAAGTAATTCCTCCAAGCTGGCTTTTCCTTTAGAAGATCACAAGCATCTGCTACTAAAAGTTTCACAGAATTAATACCCATACGGACAGAATTATCTTTAAGTCGCTTCATTCGATCGTGAGATCTGTCTACTGCCCAAATCTCGCCCTTATCTTCCATCAATTCTGCCAAATGAGTTGTCTTTCCTCCAGGCGCTGCACATGCATCAAGAACACGTTCGCCTCGTTTTGGGAGAAGAAGTGGAGATATGCATTGTGCGGCACGATCCTGAACAGACCAGAACCCTTCCTTATATCCTGGCCAACCGCGTAAATCGCCTGCTCCAGAAGGCACTTGCAAGCCATAAGGGCAATCTTTTATTAAAAAGCTCTCAATTCCCGAAGCAAGTAATTCACTTCTAACCATCTCTAGATTTGCGCGAAGTCGATTAACTCGTATATCTATAAATGGGGTTTCATTAAAAGCCTTCGCAATTTTCTCTGCCTTTCTATCCCCCTGCCAAAGAAGCAGTTTTTCAGCCAACCAAACTGGAAGAGAGTGGCATTGGGCCAACATTTCTTCTTGCTTTTCTTTTACAGGAAGGTCGATCCCTTTTCCCTTCGAGCGAATAGCAGAACGCAAGAGACCGTTAACAACTGGAGCGAGTCTCTTCAATTTGCTCATCTTGGCCATTTCCACAGCAGTATTTACAGCCGCAGCAGCAGGAATCCGTTCCATACAGATAATTTGATAAAGCCCCACATGAAGCAACCATCGAAGCAATGGAGGCTGCCTACAAGCCGGAATTTTTCCAAGGAAGTCAATCCAACAATCAAGTAAATACCTCTTACGAATAGCTCCAAACGCAATTTCAGTAACTAAACCTCTATCAAGCTTGCCAAAGGAATATTTACGCAATGTCCTATCAAGTGCCGCATCGGCATACGCGCCAGCAGCTACTGCTTGAAGAACTTCCCAAGCCGCCTTCCTTGTCTTTAATCCACATTGATTAGCACTATCAGGGCTCAAAGGAATAAACACCAATCCTTTCAGATTGATAGCAAATAAATATGGCAAAGTCTTATTAATTGCGAATCTTCTTGGGAAAAAGAAACCAAAAGATCAACAAGCAAAGCAAAAGCCATATGAGTAATCACAGCAAGGTGCTAACAACAATTAGGATGGCTTAGGGAAAATCAATTAAACCTAGTATTAAACCCCAGATTTATGCTTAGCGAACTTTAGCCCTTAACTTCTCAAGCCTTACATTCGAAAAAAGTCCAGACAAAGAAAAAGTTCTCAGTATGAAGTTTGACTAGTTACTAACCATTTATTCATTAATGAACTCTGTATATTCCTCTTGAGTTGTAATTTTTATCGAGTGGTATTTTGAAACATAGTTTCATTCCTATTATTAAAAAATAGCCTTTGGTTCATGCCCCTATTGCCACGACGCTTTGAGAAGTTGAAAGCTGTATTGAATTGCCGAATGGCAGATTTAACAGTACTTCTCGAAAATGTAGAGAAACCACATAATCTTTCTGCAATTTTACGTAGTTGCGATGCCGTAGGTGTCCTTGAAGCACATGTGGTTTGCCAAAAGGAGCGGATGCCAACATTCAATAGCACTGCCCAGGGGAGCCAGAAATGGGTCCAATTGCACAATTACAATAATTTCGAAGCTGCCGCAAAAGCCCTCAAAGAGAAAGGGTTCAAGCTTTTTGGAACAAATCTTGGAGGCAATAGCATTGATTTTCGAGATATTAATTACACAAAGCCAACCGCATTTGTCCTAGGAGCTGAGAAATGGGGTTTAAGCGAGAAAGCAGCAAATTTGGTTGACAATTCGGTATTTATTCCAATGCGAGGGATGGTTCAATCGCTGAATGTTTCCGTAGCCGGAGCAATATTGCTTTTTGAAGCGCTGCGTCAAAGAGATTTGGCTGGCATAACACCTAAGAATGGAGAGGGACTTAAAAAGACTCAATATGATCAACTCATTTTCGAATGGGCATATCCTGAAGTCGCGAAGTGGTGCCAAGAAGAAGGAAGGAAGTATCCGCAAATAGATTCGAAAGGAGAAATAATAGATGAGCTTCCCAGAACAGTAAAACTTCACTATTAATGGTTAATCATCAAATAGAGCATCTAAATCTACTTAAATTATCTTTATATTCTCCAAAATCTTGAGAGGTTTTAAAGGAAGCAATTCAAATTAATTGAATTGGTTATTTTCTTATATTTACAAATTTTTCCAAGCCTTCTCCTATTAAAGAAATTCCTAGCACCAAGCCAAACATAGCCAAACCTGGATAAAGAGCTGTCCACCAAATCCCAGTAGGAACTGCGGCAAGAGCCATATTCAAATCATTGCCCCATTCGGGGATTGAATCAGGCAAACCTAATCCAAGGAAACCAAGGCCACCTAAAACCAAAACTGCATCAGCCGCGTTCATAGTCAACAGCACTGGTACAGAAGTAATCACATTGCGGAATAAATACTTTCGAAGCACCCAAATTGGTCCTGCCCCCATAGCTTTTGCAGCCTCCACAAATAATTCTGCCTTTACTTGAGCAGTCTGATTTCGAACGACTCGAAAATATTGAGGCACATAAACCACGCAAATTGCAATTGCAGCGTTAGGGATTCCTCTCCCAAGGAGGAAAGCCATTACTACTGAGAGCAAAAGAACAGGGACCGTATATAACGTGTCCATTATCAAAACCAACACCCTGTCTAAAACGCCGCCTAAATATCCACTAAGCATTCCCAAAGACACACCTATAAAAACTGCAAGGCTTACGGCCAAGAGAACAACTTTTATAGCTACACCACAACCACACAAAGTTCGAACACAAACATCGCGCCCTAAACGATCTGTCCCACACCAATGCTCCAGAGAAGGAGCTGCATAAATTGGATTTGCAAGTCCAAGGTTTGCATCAGGCAAAACACCTGCTTTGGCCAAAAGGGGTGTTATCAAGGCCGCAATTAAATACACGGACAAAATGACAATCCCCCAGATAGTCATTCGTCGAGAAAGACTATTTTCTCTAAATTGATTACTAGGAAGAAATGAAGCCAATCCGAAATTTAATGAATCAATTCAGCTTATCGGGTAGAAATGTCTCTGTGCAGAGGCTTAAGATGTACTTACTATCAATCTTAAGCATGGAAAGCAGAAACAAGGGTCTCACAGTTGGGGAATTAACCATGGCAATAGGTGCATTAGTTTTAGGAGCATTGGTCTGGACATCCTTCAGCAATAACGAAGAGGAATCCAGCAATGTATTCCTAGATTCGATAAATTCACAAGCTGGCTTGAGCAAAGTAATTAAATCTTTCAAAAAGGCCTGATTTAGGAAGCTACAGACAAAGTTAATTGCAAAGCTTATCTATTATTGATTTAACTTCAATACTGCCATAAATGCCTCCTGAGGCACATCAACTTTACCCATTGCCTTCATTCTTTTTTTGCCTTTAGCCTGTTTCTTAAGCAACTTCTTCTTTCGCGAAATATCACCACCATAACATTTTGCCAATACATCTTTACGCATTGCACTTATACTTTCACTTGCAATAATTCTACTTCCAATTGATGCCTGTAATGGTATCTTGAATTGTTGTCTAGGAATAAGTTCTTTCAATTTCTCAACTAATCCTTTGCCAACACTATAAGATTTTTCACGATGAACTATTGTAGTCAGTGGATCGGCTTTTTCTGAATTAATGAGTACATCTAACCTGACCAAGTCATTACGCCTATAACCAATTAAATGATATTCCATTGATGCGTATCCCTTGGTTCTACTTTTCATCTGATCAAAAAAATCTGTGACAACTTCTGCAAGAGGTAACTCATATATAAGAGTTACTCTATTTGTTGTAATGTATTTCATGTCTATGAAATCACCACGTCTTTCCTGACAAAGGCCCATCAAGGTTCCATTATATTCATTAGGTGCATATATCTCCATTCTTACGTATGGCTCCTCTATAGATTCACGTTTTTGAGGGTCTGGCAATGTAGCAGGATTATCTATCATCAATATTTCATTATCAATCATATTCACCTTATATATAACAGAAGGAGCGGTAACTATAAGGTCAAGATCATATTCCCTTTCCAATCGTTCTTGCACAATCTCCATATGAAGCAGGCCTAAAAATCCGCATCGAAAACCAAATCCCATGGCACTACTTGTTTCAGGCTCATACTTCAAAGCAGCATCTGAAAGTTGTAATTTATCAAGAGCTTCTCTTAAATCTGGATATTGATCTGCATCAGTAGGAAACAAACCACAAAACACCATTGGTTTTGCTTCATTGTATCCAGGGAGTGGCTCATCAGCTGGTGAATTTAAAAGCGTAATAGTATCGCCAACCCTTGCATCTGCAACTGCTTTAATTGATGCCGCCAAATACCCAACTTCACCAGAATGAAGAGAGTCAACCTTGCACTCATTAGGAGCCATAATACCGATTTCATCAAGTTCATAACTTTTTCCACTGGCCATCAATAAGACTTTATCTTTAATACTTATCCGACCAGAAATTACACGAAAATAAACAATAACCCCTCGATAGGAATCATAATAAGAGTCAAAAATTAATGCTTTAGTTGGTTGTTCTAGTTTATCTTTAGGCGGTGGAATCCTATCAACAACTGCTTCAAGAATATTAGGAATACCTAATCCTGTTTTAGCAGAACATGAAATAGCTTTTGAGGTGTCCAAGCCAATTATTGACTCTATTTCTTCTTTTATTCGATCAGGGTCAGACCCTGGAAGATCAATTTTGTTAAGTACTGGGATTATTTCAAGATCATTCTCAAGAGCGAGATATACATTTGCCAGAGTTTGAGCCTCTACTCCCTGACTTGCATCAACAACCAAAAGCGCTCCCTCACAAGCTTGCAAGGAACGACTTACCTCATATGAGAAATCGACATGTCCAGGAGTATCTATAAGGTTAAGCACATAAGTTTCTCCATCAGAGCCTTGGTAATTCATCCGAGCGGCCTGAAGCTTAATAGTTATTCCTCTCTCTCTCTCTAAATCCATATTGTCTAAAAACTGTTCTTGCATATCTCTGCTTGCAACTGTGCCAGTGTCCTGCAAGAGCCTGTCTGCCAACGTCGACTTGCCGTGATCGATGTGGGCAATAATGCAGAAATTCCTCAAGTGAGAAACGGGAACATTAGTCATCCGATTGCAGATTCCCTTCTCAGTGGGCAATGATCATTACTTGGGTATTCAGAAGTCATCTGAAGAATCAACAAAAAAATAATTAAGACCTCAGATCAAGTCCAAAATATAGTCGCTTCGCTGTCGCATCCTCAACAGCAAATCATGATCTTGATTTGGGTCTTTACCAAAACTAGGAAGTAGTTCTTTAATTCGTTTTTGCCAAGCCTCACTCTCCATTCGATCTCCCCAGCATCGCTGCAAGACTTCCAGCATGATCGTTACTGCGGTACTTGCTCCAGGTGAAGCCCCTAATAAAGCCGCCAAAGAACCATCTGAAGACGAAACCACCTCCGTTCCCATTTTCAGAATGCCACCAGCTTTTGTCCTTTTAATAATCTGAACTCGCTGGCCAGCAATAGATGTGTTCCAGCTATTTGGATTTGCCATTGGGAAAAAGCACTGCAGAGAATCAACTCGATCCTGCTGACTAAGGCGCACTTGCTGTATTAGATATTTCACTAGATCAAAGTTATTGATCCCTACTTGAACCATTGGCCCAAAATTTTTCCTATTCACTGAACGGAAAAGATCCAAATAAGAACCTTGTTTGAGAAACTTACTACTAAATCCCGCGAAAGGTCCAAAAAGGAGCGATCGTCCTCCGGAAATCCAACGTGTATCTAGATGAGGTACCGACATTGGAGGAGCTCCAACCCTGGCCTTTCCATAAACTTTCGAATGATGCTTTTCTGCTAATCGACTATCAGAACAAACCAGCCATTGACCGCTTACTGGGAAGCCCCCATACTCTCTTCCCTCTGGGATTCCTGATTTCTGCAAAAGAGTTAGTGCACCACCTCCAGCACCAACAAAAACAAAAGGTGCTTGCACTTCGTTATGAACGTCCTTTCCCTGTAATTCCAAATACCAATCATTCTCAAGATTTCTTCCTAAACCAATTACTTCTGTATTGAATTTCAGTTCTAGGACTCCACTTCCCTGAAGATGCTGAAGATACGCAACTGTCAATGCTCCAAAATCAATATCTGTCCCTCTATTAATCCGAGTAGCTGCCAACTTCTGATCAAGAGGTCGACCTTCCATTATTAACGGAATCCACTCTTTCAGTTCCTCAAAATTCTCGCTCCATTCCATTGCAGAGAACGCCTCAAATGTACTTAGCAGGTCAAAACGTTTCCGTAAAAAAGCAACATCACAATCACCTGAGACAAAACTTATGTGCGGCAAAACGCGAAGGAACTGTTCAGAAGAAAACTTGCCAAGCTCAGTTAATGAAGCCCAAAATTCAAGACTTTGCTCAAAAGCCGCATTTATTGACAAGGCTTTAGTGGGATTAATGCTGCCATCAACTTGAACAGGTGTGTAATTGAGTTCGCAATTAGCAGCATGACCTGTGCCTGCGTTATTAAGGGGTGAGCTGCTTTCAAGACCAGGTGAATCCAATCTCTCAACAATCAAAAGACGCAAGGTGGGATCTAACTCATGAAGTAAAACCGCTAAGGTTGCACTCATAATTCCAGCACCTATCAAAACCGCGTCATATCGACTTTCTGATCCGACAGTGCCAGAAAAGTACACAATCAAAAGAGAACCTAATGATCAGATTATGAGCTAAGTCACTAGGCTGAACATAACCAAGTCTGAATAAAGTCAATGAGCAGCACAGGAATGGCACTCACTCAAGAGAATGTCGAAACAGTCCTTGATGAACTAAGGCCCTTCTTAATGGCCGATGGTGGAAATGTCGAAATAGTTGAGATAGAAGGTCCTGTAGTGAAAGTCAGACTCCAAGGCGCTTGTGGTACATGCCCAAGCAGCACAATGACGCTGAAAATGGGCATCGAACGAAAACTACGTGAGATGATTCCAGAGGTAAGCGAAGTAATTCAAGTCCTTTGACAGACTCAATGGAGAGAAAGATCCCTAATTAACCAGTAGAATGGATTAACAAATGGCCGAGAAACATAGTATCTCAAGGCCTTTCAGAAATTTACTACTCTAAAATTTTCAAGGGAAAGCCTAATATAGCCATTTATTCTTTTAGAGAAACTATGCATTTATGTGGCTTTTATGAAAATTTTCTAATTACTTATCCAACGAATCTGGTTCAAATTCCCTTATTTTGGCAGCATTGTAATCAAGACAGTCAATTGGAAGTCCACGAAAAATAGCCAAGCACAATGGTGCCAGAGCTCCAGCAACTAAGACCAGGCCCAGTCCACTTACTGAGTAAAAGAAATAAATCAACAAGATATATAAGTGAAAAAACAAAAATTCCTGCGGTTTTTGCGCTGGCCAGCGAAATAAGTTCCCCGTAAAGAAGAGGAACCCTTTGATCTGAGAATCGAGGCCTTCCAAGATTTCGTAAAGAGGCTAATAAGACGCTACATATAAAAGCACGTCGAAGGAAAGGCCTCCAGAATTATTAGTAGTTTCAATACCTCTATCAATGATTTTCAAAATAAACGCAATTAAAAGCCTCTAAGATGAGTTTCCTAAGGGATTCCATGCCCGCACTGTCCAACAAGGCTTACTTCAACTATGGAGGGCAAGGACCTCTCCCGCGACAGTCTCTAGAAGCAATCACAGAAAGCTGGCAAAAAATTCAAGCCCTAGGGCCTTTCTCAAACTCCGTATGGCCATATGTATCAAGTGAAATCGTTAATACAAGAAAACAACTCGCTAAATTATGCGGTGTACCTAGTCACAGGCTGGCGTTAACGGAAAATGTCACCAGCGGATGCGTGTTGCCTCTTTTGGGACTCCCTTTTAGCAAAGGGGATAGATTGCTTATAGGCGACTGTGAACATCCTGGAGTAGTAGCAGCATGCAAAGAATTATCTCGGCGTAACAATCTTGAAATAGACGTGCTGCCAGTACAACAGCTCAGGAAAGGAGTCAATCAGCAAAGAGATACCGATCGAAGTGTACTTAGCCTCATATCAAAATCACTAACTGCTAATACACGTCTGGTAGTACTTTCACATTTATTGTGGAACACAGGACAACTGATGCCCATATCACTAATTGCAGAACTTTTAAAAAATCATCCCAGACAACCTTTTTTGCTTGTTGATGCAGCTCAAAGCTTTGGGCAAATCCCAGTAGAGAGTGTTGCAGCCTCATCTGACATTTTTGCCTTTACTGGTCATAAATGGGCATGCGGTCCTGAAGGACTAGGTGGAGTAGCCATATCTGATCGCGTCCTCAATCAGGCCAATCCCACCTTGATTGGCTGGCGAAGCCTGAAACAGGAGAACACTACAAATACACCGCATGCAGAAATGTTCCATAAAGACAGCAGGCGTTTTGAAATTGCTACGTCATGCATACCTCTTTTGGCAGGTCTTCGGTGTTCTCTCCAGCTACTTGAGCAAGAAGGAGCTGCAGAAGAACGCCATAAAAATATTCAAAAATACAGTCATGAGCTCTGGAGGGAACTAAACGCAATGGATGGCATAGAGCTACTGCTAGAAGGGCCTCCTCCAGCAGGACTAGTTAGCTTTTTCATGCATGGAGATAGGAGTCCTGCAGAGGTAGTCAACCTACTAGGGAAAGAGAACCTATGGATAAGAGACCTCGAAGAGCCCTTATGCCTTCGTGCTTGTTTGCACATAACAACCGAACACAAAGAGGTAGAACAACTTAGTGAGGCGATTGCAAAACTTACGAACAATTGATAATGAACACCTTATAAATTTTCAGATCGCCTCTGCAGGGCCTTCTCAGCTTCATCTCGATCATCAAAACTAATCTTCTTCAAACCCATTATCTGATAATTCTCATGCCCTTTGCCAGCAATTAGTACTACATCCCCAGGTGAAGTACCAGCGATTGCATTAGCAATTGCTGTAGCTCGGTCTACCTCTACAGACAAATGAGTCCCTGGAGGAATACCAGAAATTACATCATGCATTATTTGTTGAGGGTCCTCAGTTCGAGGATTGTCTGAAGTAAGAAAAACCCGATCAGATAACTTCGATGCAATAGCTCCCATTTGTGGTCTCTTCCCTCGATCTCGATCACCCCCACAACCAAAAACACAAATTAGTTTTCCAGAGACGAATGTTCGTAATGCATTGAGCGCATTCTCTAATCCATCAGGTGTGTGAGCATAATCTACTAAAACAAGAGGTAGGTGCTTGCGAACCATCGACTCAGGAAGTTTTACTAGCTGCATTCGACCAGGAACTCCAGAAAAATCTTTAATAGCAGCTAAAAGGTCAGGCAATGGAAAACCCTGTTGAAGTAAAACTCCAACTGCCTGAAGCAGATTCATCATATTAAATTGTCCAATCAAATTAGATTCAAACTTCCCATCCCCCAGGGGGCTTAAAAGTCTCCCTTTCATACCATTAGAAGTTATCTCCATATCGGCAATACAAAGTTCCACCTTGAGAGATGCATATGTTTCCTCAGAGAGAGTAGATCTCCAGCAAATATCCCCTAAATCCTTAGCTAGTCGAGCTCCCCATACATTATCGATATTTACAATTGCCCTATTTTTACCTCGTTCTAAAAGGGAGGACTTAAACAATAGAGTCTTTGCCTCAAAATATGCCTCCATCGAGTAGTGGTAATCCAAATGATCCTGAGTGAGATTTGTAAAAATTGCTCCTGCGAAGATACATCCAGCTACACGTTGCTGATCTAGCGCATGAGAGCTTACTTCCATAGCCGCAACCTTTGCCCCTGCCACAACAGCCTTAGCCAATTGAGCCTGCAGCAGATCAGGGAAACCAGTTGTGTTAGTTGCAATTGAACTATGGTTAGGCCACCGGTTAACGAGAGTTCCAAATAATGCGGCAGGACTACCCAATACAGAGGTTAGATATTCAATCAAATGAGTCGTAGTTGTTTTCCCATTGGTGCCAGTCACACCTATTAACATCATTTTAGAAGCAGGCTTGCCCCAAAAAGTAGCTGCCAATTCTCCAACCCACTTCTCAACTGGATCAGGAACTACTACCACCAAATCTCGTGGCCCAGGTGGCCTCTCTCTAGCAGCTGCAGATCCTATAACTGCAGCTGATGCTCCAGCTTCTAATGCTTGCGGCCAAAAAATTCCTCCATCTACCTTTTCACCTGGCAAACCAAAGAACAAACAACCTTCATCTACCTTTCGAGAATCACAACTAACGCTGCCTATCAGCGGGTCTGCCAATCCCGAAGGGACCTCAAGCCCTACAGCAATCAACAAAGAATGGAGAGACTGGGTCATTGACGGACCCTGAGTATTTGACTTGTTTTAAACCGTCCCAATAGCTTTTGTAAGCATCAATTTCAACCAACGAAACAGTCCTTCCTCTTTCAGCCTAGGTGAAACTCTAGGCAACTCAACTAATTGTCCCGTTTGATCAGAGACAACAAACAAAACAGGTACTTCTAAAGAGAATCTCGCTCTTTCCTTGGGAGAAACATTTTCAGAGTCAATGTCAATCACATCCAGGTTTATTGGAGGTTTTACTTTACTCAGTGGTAATTCCTTAAGACGTTGCTCAAGCCCCGCACAAAGACAACATCCTTGACGGCTATAAAGAATTAAAGTTAGTACTCTTTCATTCTTCACTCTGGTACTGGGTCGCAAGCACAAGGAGTGAAAGGATGGCACTTTGCGAGCCTTCTCACCGTCAACCAACCTCCTCTCCAGGGCCCATGACGTGATATCGCCTCAATACCATAAGCACTACAAGAAGGAATAAATCGACACCTAGGTCCTAACAAGGGAGATATCCAATGACGATAAAACCTAATCAAGGAAAGCAGAATGCTCGCTAAGACATGGTTCAACTTAGATCGAAGGCTGAGATATAGAGTGTCTTGTTGGTGCATTTTCTCAACATGCGGAACTTACCTTCCAGCGTGGCTGAATAAAGGCACAATAATCGTTACCTCATCTTTTCAACCATGTCTCGATACCGCGGACCTCGCCTGAGGATTACGCGGCGCTTGGGAGACCTACCAGGTCTCACCCGGAAGGCCGCAAAGCGGTCACATCCGCCAGGTCAGCACGGCCAAGCCCGTCGCAAGCGCTCTGAATATGCAATTCGCCTAGAAGAGAAGCAAAAGCTACGATTCAATTACGGCATTTCGGAACGACAGCTTATTCGCTACGTAAAGAAGGCAAGAGCCCAAGAAGGGTCTACAGGAACAAACCTTCTCAAACTTTTAGAGAACAGACTAGATAATGTCTGCTTTCGCATTGGATATGGCCCCACTGTCCCAGGAGCGAGGCAACTTGTAAATCATGGACACGTAACCGTCAATGGTCGTGTTCTTGACATAGCAAGTTATCAATGCAAAGTAGGCGATACGATCGCGATTCGAGAGAGGAAAGCCAGCAAAAAACTTGCTGAAGGCAATCTCGAATTTCCAGGTCTTGCGAATGTACCTACTCACCTAGAACTAGATAAATCCAAGATGACAGCCAAAGTGACAGGAAAGTGTGAGCGCGAATGGGTCGCTCTAGAAATAAACGAACTACTAGTTGTCGAGTACTACTCACGTAAGGTGTAAGAACCCAGTCATACCAAGGGTTTTCAGCGAAAGTTTGTATTTTCGTACAAACTTTAGACAAACTTTTCACCCCTCGGATCTTCAATCTGGGGGGTTTTTATTTAGCCCTCAAATTTCAGTAACTCATCAGATAGCGAGCCAAACCAAGAGCAATACATAGACCTATTCCAACGTTCCAAATCAATGCTTGGTGTCTAAGAAGCCAGCGCATAATTCCGTAAGCCTGACTAAAAACTTCTTAAAAGATGACGCGTATCAGAAAATAGCTCTATTTGGCCTAGATTGACTAGAGCTATCACTAGAATTTGTGTGACAACTATAAATATTCAAGATATACCAAACGTTAATGTTGAAGATAGATCAAATATTAATGTTGGGCAGACAATAACTGGACGTATAAGTGGAAATGCGTATGCCTATGATAAATATTATATTTCACTTGCTGAAAACTATTTATATACGTTTACTGTTGAGGGATTAGGGTATTTTGATTCAGAAATAAGTCTATGGGACTGGGATGGAAACTTAGTAGATTACAACGATGACTACAATGGCATAGATTCACAGATTACATATTACTCTCCAGATAATATTGGTGGAGATTATTTTATAGCAGTTTCAGAATATTGGGGTGGCAGAGGAAGATATGTTTTATCTACAACAGGGGTTAACTTAGAAAGTGCAAATAGCAACGATGAAACTGAAATATTAACCATATTTACATCCTTAGAGGAAGGAACTAAATATGAAATCGAAAATATAAGGGACTTTGACGGAAACCTCCATGCAGGTGCAGAAAGTTCTGTCAAAGACGACTACAAATATCAAGGAGAAGCAGATCTAGATGGTGATGGAAATAAAGAAGATATTTTTACTAATGATGCAAGCGGGCGTTGGGCTTCTGTTGGCGTGGATCAAGTTTGGGATGATTACGGTGCAGGAGGCAATACCAGAGTTGTCGGCATCTATAACGATCCTCTCGTTCTCAGTGGAGAAGTAGAAGCAGGCGGGCCGCACGACAGCCAAACACGGTTTGCTAATGATCTTCTCTCTGACAATCTCAGTCTTGGCGTAGGAGGTGACTTCGATAGTGATGGCACACAAGAGGTGTACTGGAGAACTAATGATGGGTCTGCCTACTTAAGGTCTCTCCACCATGCCGATGGAAATATTCAATACGCCAACTACCAGAGCTATGCCCAAATGAGTGACTACTTAACCAGTACTGGCAATAGCAACTTGATTTCGACGGTAGTTGGCTAAAAAGAAGCAATTTCACCACTGAATCCATAATTTTTCAGTCAAACTTTTTAGAAACCCTGTCCACCACTGGGGTTTCAAAACGGTCTTGCAGACCGTCGAGAATTTGAGTGAAAACTGTGAGAGCAATAAGCCTTTGAAAGGCTTTCGATCGTCCCCCCATCGGGACTCTCTTCCATGTGACTCAAAGCTAAAGAGACGATATTGCTGAAATTTGCTGCCTCAATGAAATCGAGATCCCAACCAGTCCCCATCGGAGTTTTGCTCAACTTCCAAAATGGCAGTTTCTAGTTAGACAAACTTTTGACAAACCCTCTTTCCACCGTTCCCACCTAGTCATACCAACAGCTTTCAGCGACGTTGAGCACTACTCACGTAAGGTATAGACGCCCAGTCATACCAATCGATTTCGGCGAAAGTTAGACTTTCTTGTCTAACTCTTGTCTAACTTCTTCACCCCCGGATCTTCAATCTGGGGGGTTTTTATTTGGCCAACAAATTTCTCTAATTCATCAAATAGCGAGCCAAGCCAAGCGCAATACATAAACCTATTCCAACGTTCCAAATCACCGCTTGATTTCTTAAAAGCCAGCGCATCATTGAGGAAGTGAGGTTTTTTTGAGCTGATTAATTTGTGAAACTTTATTCACCCATACTTGTGCAAATATCTTGACCATCTCTTCTTCAAGTTCAGTAAGTATATTACTGAATCTTTCATCCTCAGATTCTCTATAAGTGTCCTTACTTTTATCCCAAAGCATTTCTTTTTCTGGGAAAAACTCTTTTCTTATCCATTCATCGGAACGGTGATAGTAGTTTTCAAATCTATCGAATTCAAACTTCGATGCCTGGTACACCGGAAAATGTAAAAAGTTATCATGAAAATACTGTGCCATATCAGCTCGAATAGGATTTATATCTTGCCCTATATATCTTGGGACCTCACGATTTATCCGAGACAACAATTTAATTGCTTGATAACTGAGGGACTTGTTCTCACGAGAAGGTTGTATTAGTTGATCCGTAAAAATAATGTTTGATACTTTACAAAAATCTCTAATTAGGTCTTGATTGAGAAAATAAGTTTTCTGAAAAAGACTTATGGAAATTTGATTTCTATTAAATACAGACATCCAAATTCCTATTATTGATTGATAGTCACAATGACTAAGTATCTCTTCAGGG
>QCRX01000005.1 GCA_003209275.1 Prochlorococcus sp. AG-463-P14 | reverse complement strand
CTTTGATTTAAATTGTGAAAAAAGCACCCACCAGAGATTAATGATGGGTGCTTTTAAATTCAAGGATTGATTCTTAGACTTCTTGCTTTGAGTTGCCATTTTATTAACAGTGGCTAATCTCAAAATAGATTATTTGCTTGAAGCTTAATCTTAGTAGAATTGCTCAACACCTTGTTTTTAATTACAAAAAAGATAATGATCAATGGCATCTTTAGATGATAACGTGGATGATTATTCTGTAGAGAGAGAAGAAAGCTTCAGAGATATAGATCCAGATGAAGAAGAAAGGGCGTAATTCAATGTTTAAGAATCATTGCATCAATATTTTCAGGTAGTTTGGTAATTTAATTAGATAAGTTGCTAAAGCTTAGGCAGTTTTCTAGAAGATTTGATACCAATGAAGCTATGCGAAAATTCATTTTTGAGTATGCCGGTTCTTACGATACGCAGATAGGCATAATATTGACTATTCTAATCGAACATAGAAATGAAAGATTCAAATGGCTCAAGCAAGTCTTGTAGTGTTAGATGAGATCCCCACTGGTAGCAGAGAACTTTTAGAGCTGGGTCTTTATGGTTTATTCATTCATGCTTAAGCTTTTACGAATTTCTTTAACTCTCCTGCTTATTTTAGGAAATATCTATCCTGCATTCTCTGAGACTGAAGTTAAAGAACTCCCAGAATGTGTTGTGATCACACATTGTGTTAAGGAAAACTGGGAATCAAGTGATATAGAAAATACATTTAATAAAGTTATAGAGGCTCTTGAGAGTACCCCAAGAACTAAAATCGTTGAACAGACTGAATCCTATATTCATGCAGAAGCTAAAACTAAGTGGAGAGGATATACAGATGACCTTTTGATAAAGGCACTTCCAGAAAAAGGTATCATCCAAGTCAGATCAGAATCAAGAGTTGGAGTTGGTGATAATGGAGTAAATAAGAAAAGAGTAGATGAGTTGGCTTACCGTTTGATGACAAATCAGATTAAATCCAAACAAAAGTTTTTTTAAGTTTCTTCTATGTCTTTAAAAGTTGGCGACCTAATTCCTGAATTTTCATTATCTGATCAAACAGGAAGGCTTAGATCTAATAGCGAATTTGAGGGGAGTCCATTGGTGTTATTCTTTTACCCTAAAGATGATACTCCTGGATGTACTATTGAGGTTTGTGGTTTTCGTGATAAATATGATTTGTTTAAGATACTTGGCGCAAATGTATGCGGTGTTAATAATGGGAGAGAAGATAAGCATTTTGAATTCTCCAATAAGAATAAACTTCAATATCCATTGTTATGTGATATCAATAATTCATTGAGAAGAGAATTTGGTGTTCCTAAGTTCTTGGGAATACTTGAAGGCAGAGCGACTTATGTAATTGACTCTAGAGGAATCATTCGTCATGTCTTTGAGGATTTACTTAATGGGCCTGCACATATAAAGGAAGCTATCAGAGTTCTAAAAGAGATTCAAAACTAGGATTCAGTAAATAGATTAATTATCCAAAAAGTAAGAAAATATTTTTTTTAGAGATTTGATCATTGACTATTTCAGTTCGATGATTTCGTAATATGGACGGTCGTCATAGTCCGCATCAGAACAACATAGTCCTGAATAAATTTTTTCAAGTAATTCGTAGGCATCATCGTAGTTATTAAAAACTTCACCTGTGACATTATCCGCTTCTCCATCGTGCCTAATGATTGTGTAGTTCATTGATAACTAGTTGATTTTTCAATGTGTGAACAATATATAACTTAAAAGTTGATAGAGACTTTTACGATATCAATTAGTATAAATTCACTCTTTGATTTCTGAGCTCAGAATGTCTATACCTTCAAATACTGGCCAATCAGAAAAAATTTTAAGAGTGATTAGAACTCCTTTTGGAGACTTAATGCCAAAGGTAGACATAAAACCTATTCTATATTTATTAATTCTTTATGGGATAGTTTACTTCTTACCTCTAAATATTTTTCAGATTTGGAGTAAGGGAGAGGATACCCCCGCAGAATGGATACAATTTTTAGGTTATGCAGGCGCCTTCTTGTCTTGTTTGATAGTGCTTTGGCGCCGTAGAAGAAATGGAATAAATATACAATGGTTCTTTTGGTTGATTCTCGCTCTATTTTGTTTCTATGTCGCTGGAGAGGAAATCAGTTGGGCAGAACGCATTACTGGTGTAGGGATTGATTCCTTACGACAAATGAATGCTCAAGGGGAAACAAATTTGCATAATATCCCCTTATTCCAAAATTATCTACATTTCTCATTTATTTCATCAGGTCTATTTTTTGGTTGGCTGGGATGGAAATTTTGGTCCAGAATAGAGGCCTTCCCATCTAAAAAATATTGTCTTTATTTTTTATTTGTGGCTATTTTTTATTCTTATTGGGATCTTTCTTGGATTACTCTTGGAGAAAGAATAAGGAATGATCAGGAAGCAATAGAGGTTTTGATGGCAATAGGATTATTTCTTCATTCTTTTGAACATGCCTTTAAGCCTAGAAATGTAAACTCTCTATAAGATAAAGTTTATTGAAGGTTTTCCGAAATTTGTTCAATTGCTTTAGGAAGGTTTGTAGTTAATCCAATAGGACCTCTGAAATCAAAACAAAAAGTACGACCTAGATCTCTAAAGACTTCTAATAAAGTTAATTGAATCTCAGTTGAATTTTTTGAATTAGCAGAATCAGCCACTCTTGCAGTAGCACAACTCTTCCAGTCGGCCAACAGAACAGCACTGCGATAAATAGATGCCCAACTTCCTCGTCCATATATTTTTTCAAGCTTTGCGAGCCTAAGTTCAGCTTGTGCAGGTCGATTTTGCAAGATAGATATCAATGAAAGGCTCCAAAGTGCGTCCTTATCAGAAGAATTTACTTCCAGTCTTTTTAAAGCCCAATCAAATACTCTCTTCTGGTAACTAAATTGTGGGTCTAATAAATGCCACGGACCTATTGATGAAAAAATATTGTCAAGTCCTTCAGGCCCTTCTTGCATTGAACTTGCTAAGGCTATGAATCTTTCATCAAAGGGAACTGGTTGTTTAGCTGAGGATTTAAGGCGCCATAGTTCAACATCTCTATCATTATTCCAGGCCCATATTTGGATACGTTCAAAGCGGCCATCATTTCGAACTAACTGGCTAAGTGTTTTTGCTGAGCTTCTATATGTGCCTTGATCCCCAGTGACCAAGACCCACCATCGAGACTGTTTTAACGCTAACTCTTCATTACCTCGATGGCGGCCGAGTCTTCTTGCAGATATATGACCACCATTTCTATGACCCAAATAACTTAGTGAATGCTCATTGAATTCGGGACTGCTAGCAGTCAAATGCAGGGTGGTTGGTTTGGTCCCAACAATTTCTCTTAAGGCTGAAATTACTTCTATAGCAGGAGATCCAGACTGTAATTGAATACGTTCTATTCGCTGTTTAATTGTAATTGCTCCACTAACGAGGAACCCTACTAAAAGGACGAGACCGGGAATTCCTTTCCAATTTTTTTTGTGGAGAGTTTTTCCTATCTCAAGCCAGCCATTTGCGAGCAGAATAATAAGCAAAGGTAATAATGGAGCTATGTAACGGGGGTCTTTATTAGGACTAAAAGAAATAAATAACCAACCACTTAAAGAACAACCAATGAGCCAAGGCCAACCTTTTTGACAAGTTTGTACTTTAAAACCAAGTGAAACATTCTTTTGCTGCTTCCATACAATCGAAAATAGCCCAATAAGTCCTATAATCATTGGAATTTTGCCTAATTGACTTGGCCATAATTTTGGATACCATATATAACTTTCAGCATTGAAAATACCTGGGTCTCCTTCTGCAATTCCGGATACAATTACAGCTCGGTTAGTTCCTCCTAAAGTGGTAATCCAGTTATGGTGAAGCCAAGGAAGTACAAGCCCAATCAACAAAGCAATTCCAATAAAGCTTTGGACTCGCCGTTTGGGATTATTAAATGTCTTGCAAGTCTCCCAAAGAGCAGGAGGAGCAAGAGTTAGTAAAGCACTTTGTTTAATCAACAAAGAAGCTCCTATCGCAAATGCAGCCCCAATAGCTTGGTTCCATTTCCCCCCCCCACTTTTATATTCAAGTTGCCAATTCCAAAGAAGCCATAGTGCAAGAGTTGAAATGGCTGTAAGAGGAAAATCCAAAGTGAAGTTGACTCTTAAACCAGCAAGAGCAGGTGATATTGCTACAAGACCAACTGCTATAAGAGCAAGGTTCTTCCCCCCAAGTTGTCTTGACCAACAAGCAACGACAAATAAAAGCAATCCATGCCAAAGACTCAATACAAAACTTGCGGAATCTGGATCATCTCCAACTATTGCCATCACGGACCCGCTGATTAGTGATGAAAGGGGTGGAATCTTTGGCGAGAGATCCAGTAAGGCCTTCCATCCACTCCAGTTGCTGCCGTCAAAGAGTCCTAGAGCACGCCCGTGATCAAGTGCGTTATTTAGATAATCTGCCTGATCCCATGCAGGCAAACGCTTATCTGCTATGAGCCAAGCTTGATCAAGCGCAATGCTGATCAACCACACCAAGAAGATTGCCAGCCACCAAATGAATGCGTTACGTCTCATTAGATATTGACTGCTACAGGTTTATATTATTTTGACGGAGACTTCCTAAAATTGTCTAGTAGATAAATTTTGATTGATTGTTAATTTGTTGATTTCTACTAATCAGAGAATCCCTCTCTTAATTAACTTGCCAAACAAATGAGTGATTTATTGAATTTCAGAAACTTATTCTCAACCAAGATTTCAAAATATCGATTGATTGAAATTCTGATACCATTAATATTTATCTTAATAGGTTTCTTTGGAGCTTTAAATCACTCATTATGGCGAGATGAAATGCAAGGTTGGATGGTTGCATGGAGAAGTAATTCATTAAAAGAACTTTGGTTAAATAATGCTCCATCAGGTCATCCAGTGCTTTGGTCGATGCTTATTTACATGGTTAAGAATTCCACAGCAAATCCATTAAGTATGTCAATACTTCATTGGGCACTTGGATCTTTTGCGGTGGTTTTATTTTGGGCATACAGTCCTTTCACTAAACTACAAAAAGTTCTATTTACTTTTGGTTACTTTCCCTTCTGGGAATATTATTTTGTTTCTAGACATTATGTGATTGCAGAGGTATTGATTTTTATTTTCTGTGTAACCTATCGATTCAGAAGGAAAACATATATCCTTGCAAGTTTATGCATCGGACTGCTTGCCAATACTCATGCTCTCGCATGGTCTTTATCATTTGCTTGTGCTATTACTTTGTTATTCGAATTTTTTTCTAGTTCAAGTCAAAGAAGACAGTATCTATCTAATAAATTTTGGCGTTTAGATCTATTGATGAGTATAGTACTAACAACTTCTCTAATAGTTTTTGCGACAGTAAGTCTATTTGTTTCGAGGAACCCTTTTGATTTCTACGGAGATAACACAAGCTTAATACATCTTTTGAAAGTCATAGGTCAATTCTTAGGAGGTTATTTGTTAATTATTCCAAACGATGATAGGTTAATTGATTTGCTGGCAACTTCTAGCGTAAGCATTTGTTTGTTCTCTTATATTTCCCTTTCTATTAGAGATTCAAAGAAAGGACTCGTTTTCTTTATTGCTGGAACGGCTTTTTTATTGGTCATAAATTATCTTTTCTTTGGAGCGAACGGCTTACGATACCAAGGATTTTATTTTTTGATATTTATTTCCTCTCTATGGCTAAAAGAATCAGATAAAGTAAACGAAATAAATGCTTATGATATAAATCTTGTTAAATCAGCATCAGACAATAAGAATTATTTGTGGAAAAGATTATTACCTTTTCTCTTGACGATCCATTTGTTTTATGGCTTGCATATGGTTCTGACAGATTTTCGCTTGCCATATTCAAGTGCAAAAGCAGCAGCAACCTATATAGAAAAAAATAATTGGCAGAATTTACCGATTTTTGCTACAAGAGATGTTGAGACCTCTACAATTTCAGGGTATTTGGATAAAGATTTCTATTATCCTGAATTAAAGGGTTATGGTAGTTATGTTCAATGGAAAAATAGATCTTCAATTTCAAATAAAGATATACTTAAAGAGTTAAAGTTATTTTTATCAAATAACAGCTCTATAAATGAGGCTTTGGTCATTATTAGTAAAAATTCTCTTCTTGAGGAATTGAAATCAGGACAGTTAATCATTGAGGGTAATTTGCAAATCCGTAGTGAAAGAAGTTTTGAGAAATCTTTTCATGATTCTGAAAAGTATTTTCTTTACTGGGCAAAGCTTTTATAAAAATTCTCTAAAATTAGTTGTTTGTATAATTATCTTGCTAATCATTTACTTAGCTAAGAAAAGAATAAGAATAAGGTTCCAAATGAAATCTTACCCTGAGACTGAGTATGCAGAAAACGCTCCTTCGACTTGGAAAAATTGTATTCATTCCATCCCTAATAGTTTATTCAACTATCATCGGCTTATCAAAACTTGCAGGTATTCAGCAAGTTTTGGTATTACGTGATCTTTTGCAAAGCTGTGATTACCCAATTGGGGTAGGAATGATTTCAAATATAGGAATTCTGCTTTGGACAACAGCAGCAGCAATTAGCTTATTCGCATCTTTATCAGGATTAGTCAGGACTCAGCACTTTAGGCAATTTCTATTGCTTGGTGGATTGCTGTCCTCCTTTCTTTGCTTGGATGACTTTTTTTTACTCCATGATCGCTATATAGGCCCTGACTTTCTATACATCAGTTATTCAATCTTCGCGATAATTATCCTAATCCGATTTCGAAATTTAATTCTTAGCATTGATATTGGTTTTTTCTTGACGGCAATATCTCTTTTGGGACTTTCAATTCTTACCGATAAAGTGCAGTTCTTTTTGCCTTTTGGATACAACGAAGTGCAATTGTTTGAGGAGGGTTTCAAGTTCATAGGAATTGCCTGCTGGGTTGCTTTTTGGTGGCATGCTTCTCTAATTGGCTTAAGCCTTCGAACTAAAACTTAGTTACTATTTTTGTATCGGATATAGAAATATAGGAGTATCAATCTCTAAGAAGTGAGTTATGCATAAGATTGGAATTATTTTAAGTCGAAAATTACTCAAATATAGTTCATTTAATTGGCATCTAAATCATTCTTCTTGCTATTACTGGACGAAATGGAGTTATAAGACTGCTAGTGATTTTATATAGAACTGAATAGGAGCACTAAACGCCGATAATAACAACGATTACTTACTCGTTGAGCTAAAACTCAGATCAATCAGACAAATTTTTGTCCAATTAGGTAGTGGCTTCCATAAGTTGACAGCCTGACGTTCGATAGTAGTATAGATGTACTACTTACAAGTCCATGACTTCACCTGCTTCTCCTTATTCAATATTCAAGGCTGAAGACTGGATGGGTCCACCTGCTCCTATCGGAATTGGCCAATGCATAAGAGTCAGACCAGGAAAGCTTTGCCAGTCAAACGCTTCAACCAAGAAAAAGAATCGGATCACTTCGAACACGGAGCCCTTGAAAAATCACGTTCAGCTTGCGTTTGCATAACCTGCCAATACTCCAATTATTGCAGCGATAAACACAGCCTGTCGAGTCTTGCTTGTAGCAACGAAAAATGGTTGTCTAGCGAATCTAGAACTGATCAGGTTTGACCTAGACTGCTTAGACCAAATTCCATCTGTCACATTCAAAGGTGTTTTAAATCACATTCAATCTAATGGTGATTTGCGTTAAGGCTGAAGGTACCTGAGCCAAGAAAAGAATTAGGAGTAAGTAGCGCATGGCGCTTCATTTCCTCAGTCCTTCTAGTAATGCGGAGGTTTTGACTCCTCAACGGGAAAGTATGCACGATCTTCACCGTCTGGATCTTGATCCCTAAGGCTTTCTTCTATCTCGTCATACGAGTCGTCATCAAAGTTCCGTTCGGTCTTGGTCATAACTTGGCTTCTTTTCTGCCTTTCCAAATAAGTAGCAGCGGCAAGCCAATGAGCATGAAACTGCCATCAACCAATAGATAGGTGTTGAGTATGCTCACTCTTCAACCCTCACGTCGACTTGTTCTATCCGCTGCTCAGCTTTAAGCAGCATCTGTTTAACCACATAGGCAGCAACACCTAAACTTATCAAGACTCCAGTAGTCTGGATGAAATCGATGTAGGTAGCAGTTAAATGATTCATAATCTCCTTTTTATAGATCTTTTATCAAGCTCAAACACCCCCTTTAATTAAAGAGAAACAATTACTCTCAAGAAAGCGTGAAGTTCTTAATTTTTAAACAATCAATACTTACTCCGTTACTCATTTAATTGCAAGGGCTTTTGAATGATGAGAAGTTAGACAATATCTGAGATGTTTGACACAATGGTTTTTCTATAATGGGTATCACCTGCTATGGCTGTAGGTTCATACGTTGAATAGGAATTCCATTACGTCACCCTCATTAACGATGTAATCTTTACCCTCACTTCTTAGCCAGCCTTTGTTACGTGCATCAGAAATAGAACCTGCTTGTAGAAGTTTCTTATATTCGATTGTTTGTGCACGAATAAACCCCCTCTCAAAATCTGTATGAATTACCCCTGCTGCCTGTGGTGCAGTCATGCCAGCTTTAATTGTCCAGGCTCTGGTTTCTTTCTCTCCGGTTGTGAAATAGGTTCGCAGACCTAATAATTTATATGTTGCCTTTATTAAATTATTTAGGCCTCCTTCCTTAACTCCTATGCCTTCTAAGTAATCCTGTCTTTCTTCAGGACTAAGTTCAATCATTTCAGCTTCAACCTGAGCAGATATCTTTATACATTCTGAGGACTCTAATGTGGCAAGTTCATCGACTTTATCGCTGAAAGTATTTCCATTAGATAGATCATCTTCACTTAGATTTGTTGCATAAATTATAGGTTTAGATGTAAGTAAGCCTAGAGGCTTAATTAATTTTTTTTCTTCATCATTAAGCTCTACATTTCTTGCTGCTTTTCCTATATCTATTGCTGAATAAATTTTTTCTAATGCAGCATCTTCAATGGCGGCCTGATTGCTTATACGAAGTTGTTTTTTTAGCCGTTCTCTGCGTTTTTCTATTTGGTTTTGATCGGCAAATCCAAGTTCTAGGTTGATAACTTCAATATCTCGAGTTGGACCGATAGAACCTGCTACATGAATCACATCAGTATCTTCGAAACAGCGCACTACATGAACAATGGCATCAACTTCTCGAATATTGGCTAAAAATTTGTTTCCTAACCCTTCTCCTTTACTTGCACCTTTGACGAGTCCAGCGATGTCCACAAACTCCATACGGGTTGGAATTGTTTCTTTGCTGGAACTTAATTCAGAGAGAAGGGTGAGTCGATTGTCTGGGACTGAAACTGACCCAACATTTGGCTCGATGGTACAAAAGGGGAAATTAGCGGCCTGTGCTTTCGCGTTTGCCACTAGTGCGTTAAATAAAGTGGATTTGCCTACGTTGGGCAGTCCAACAATTCCGGCTTTAAGCATGTTTACTAACTTAGGTTCCTTCCACGTCAGAATGGATTTGTCAAAAGAATCGCGGTGAGGGTTCTCACAGGCGAGAATTGGTCGAGGCTTTATTTGCTTAACAGCTAGTAAAGCTCATCTACTCAAATCAGATTATCCGTCTCTAGTTTTGGAAAGCTACAGAGAAACTACTAACGTTAAATCCTATGGGATTAAGGGCCTAAGCCTTATTGCTTTTGTTGTGGCAGCAAGTCTTGGAGGTTGTTTCTGGAAGTCGGGTTCTTCGCAAAGGGACCTCTCGGAGATAACTAGTTATACAGTCGCTGCTGAGAGCGGAACCTTGCCTGGTTTAGTTACAACTAGTGGGGAGCTACAAGCAGTTCGAAGCGTCAATGTCAGTCCTGAGCGTCAAGGTTTATTAGAAGAGGTCTATGTCGAAGAGGGGGACAAAGTTAAGCAAGGCCAGTTGATAGCGAAAATGGATGGCGGGGATTTTGTTTATAGACTGAATGAATTGAAAGCTGATTTCAATAGAGATAAGTCTGCATTTGACCGAAGGAATTCACTCTTTAGTAAAGGAGCTATTAGTGCTGAGCAACACGATGAATATCTCAATCGCTTTTTATCCAGCAAAGCGCGATTAAAACAAAGGGAGGTCGAGGGGAAAGAACTCATGATTCGTGCCCCTTTCTCTGGATTAATAACTAATCGTTATTCAGAGCCTGGTGCTTTTGTTGCACCAACCACTAGGGCTTCCTCTGTTGCTGGTTCTACAAGCAGTTCGATTGTGGAACTTTCGCAAGGTCTTGAGATTGTTGCCAAAGTTCCTGAAAGTGATATTGGACGAATTCAAGTTGGTCAAGAGGCAACTGTTCGGGTGGAGGCTTTCCCTGACTTGCGCTTTAAATCAAAAGTTAGTGAAATTGCATCGCGAGCTTCTGCGATTGATAATGTGACTTCTTTCGAGGTGACACTATTACTACTTAGACCACAAAAAAAACTGAGGATAGGAATGACTGCTGATGTGGAATTTCAAACCGGTCAAACTGCAATTAGCACATTGGTGCCAACCGTTGCCATCGTTACAGAAAATGGAAAGCCCGGAGTTCTTGTAGTTGGTAAAAATAATGATCCTATTTTTCAAAAGGTTGAGCTTGGGATCAGTAATGGAAATAAAACCGCAATCATTAAAGGGGTTAAGACTGGAGATCTTATTTTTATCGATTTACCTCCATGGGCTAAGAAGAAGCGTGATTAACCTCCCCCTGCAAACTCTCTTATCTCAAATCCTTTATGCCTGAAGAGATTAAGAAGCCTTTATTACTACTTGTTGATGGCCATTCCTTAGCCTTTCGTAGTTTTTATGCTTTTAGTAAAGGTGGTGAAGGAGGTTTAGCTACTAAAGATGGATTGCCAACAAGTGTGACCTATGGCTTCCTAAAATCACTTCTTGATCAGTGCAAAATACTTAGTCCTCAGGGAGTAACTATTGCTTTCGATACAGCTGAACCAACCTTCCGTCACAAAGTTGATTCTAATTACAAGGCAAATAGAGATGTGGCTCCCGAAATATTTTTTCAGGATTTAAGTCAGCTTCAAAATATTTTAGAAGAAAATTTAAACTTATCTTTGTGTACTGCGCCAGGATATGAAGCTGATGATGTTTTGGGTACGTTGGCTTATAAGGCTGCTGATGAAGGTTGGAGTGTTCGAATACTTTCTGGAGATAGAGACCTCTTTCAGTTAGTAGACGATAAAAGGGATATTGCCGTTATGTATATGGGTGGAGGTCCGTATTCAAGAAATAGTGGACCGATTCTTATTAATGAAACTGGAGTAAAAGAAAAGCTTGGCGTGACTCCTGGAAAAGTAGTAGATCTAAAGGCTCTAACAGGTGATAGTTCTGACAATATTCCAGGAGTTAAAGGAGTTGGTCCAAAAACAGCTATAAACCTTTTGAAAGAGAATGGTGATTTAGATGGAGTTTATTTAGCACTTGATGAAATAGAAGCACAGGGAGAGAAAGCAGTTCGAGGAGCTTTAAAAGGAGCTGTAAAATCAAGACTTAGAATAGACAAGAAAAATGCATATTTATCAAGACATCTTGCTGAAATATTGGTTAAAATTCCTCTTCCAAAAGAACCCAGATTGACACTTGGAGTTGTTGATCAAGTAGGACTTGAGAAACGTTTAGAGTCACTAGAACTAAAAAGCTTAGTTAGTCAGGTCCCAGCTTTCTTTGCAACATTTTCTACTGGAGGATTTTTGGCTAATAATAAGATTTCGATAAAGCTTGCTAAGGATAAAGAATCGCCATCTGGTATTAATCAGAATACTGAGGTTTTAGTCAATTCAAATCAATTGCCTAAGTTAAAGCCAGAAATTATTACTAATAATTCAGATCTGAATCTTCTAGTTGATAAATTGATGAAATTTCAAAAAAAATCAGAGCCAGTAGCTGTTGATACTGAAACAACTGATTTGAATCCTTTTAAGGCGGAATTGGTCGGGATAGGGTTCTGTTGGGGAGATGAAACATCTGATATGGCCTATATTCCTATAGGTCATAAGTTAGAAACTAGATTAGATTTAGTGTCTGATCAATTTCAATTGGCGCTTGAGGATGTACTTAGTGCTATTTCACCTTGGCTTGCTAGTGAGGAACATCCAAAAGTTTTTCAAAATACAAAATATGATCGATTGATCTTTTTGCGTCATGGATTAGAGCTTAAAGGGGTTGTTTTGGATACATTGTTAGCAGATTATCTTCGCGATTCAAATGCAAAACATGGATTAGATATGATGGCAGAGAGAGAGTTTGGATTTACTCCAAATAATTTTAATGATTTGGTTGGAAAGGGTCAGACTTTTGCTGATGTTGAGATTACTTCAGCAAGTCTTTATTGCGGAATGGATGTTTATTTGACTAGGAAACTTTCAAAACTTTTCAGAAGACAATTAGATAAAATGGGAACTGATTTGGTTTCTCTTCTTGAAAATGTTGAGCAGCCTCTTGAACGAGTCCTGGCAGAAATGGAAGCCACTGGGATTAGGATAGATATCCCTTATTTGCATAATTTATCAATTGAGTTTGGTCAAACTCTTTGTAAGATTGAGGAGAAAGTTTATAAGGATTCAGGTGTTCAATTTAACTTATCATCTCCTAAGCAATTGGGAGAAGTGCTTTTTGAGAAGCTTGGCTTAGATCGAAAGAAATCTAGACGAACAAAAACTGGTTGGAGTACCGATGCAAATGTTTTAGAGAAGCTAGAAGCAGAACATTCTGTTGTTTCATTGGTGATAGAACATCGAGTAATTAGCAAATTACTAAGTACTTATGTGGATGCTCTTCCTCAATTAGTAGAGAAAGAAACTGGACGAGTTCATACTGATTTTAATCAAGCTGTTACAGCTACAGGTCGATTAAGTAGTAGCAATCCTAATTTGCAGAATATTCCTATTCGCACAGAGTTTAGTCGACGTATTCGAAAAGCATTTCTTCCACAAGATAAATGGAAGTTGATTAGTGCTGATTACTCCCAGATCGAATTACGTATTCTCGCGCATCTTTCAGGAGAGGAGGTTTTGCAGGATGCCTATCGAAATAGAGAGGATGTGCATGCTGTTACTGCAAGACTTCTGCTAGGCAAGAAGTCAGTTAATGATGATGAGCGTCGGTTAGGTAAAACAATTAACTTTGGCGTTATTTATGGGATGGGGGCTAATCGATTTGCTCGCTCTACTGGAGTTACTCAGGCAGAAGCTAAGGATTTCCTTAGCAGATATAAGGAACGTTACCCTAAGGTTTTTTCTTTTTTAGAATTACAAGAAAGGCTTGCATTAAGTAAGGGTTATGTAAAAACGCTTCTTGGTAGGAGACGACAATTTAAGTTTGATCGCAATGGTTTGGGTCGCCTTTTGGGTAAAGATCCTTATGAGATCGATTTGAATGTTGCTCGAAGAGGTGGAATGGAAGCTCAGCAATTGAGGGCAGCGGCAAATGCGCCAATTCAGGGCTCTAGCGCAGATATTATTAAGGTTGCGATGGTGCAGCTTCAAAGAGAGCTCAAAATAGCTTCACTCCCTGCTCGGCTACTCTTGCAGGTTCATGACGAACTTGTTTTGGAAGTGGATCCTGAAGCACTTGACAAGGTACGAAGTCTTGTAATTTCAACTATGGAAAATGCTGTAAAGCTGAGTGTTCCTCTTTTAGTGGATATAGGAGTAGGAAATGATTGGATGGAAACTAAATAAATGAAAGAGTAAATGTGGCCGTAGCCTTAATGAATGGAATGTACTGCTCAAAACAGTGTCCTTAAAGTTAACCAACACCCTTACCCGTCGTAGGGAACTTTTTCGACCTCTTTCGCCTGGCAAGGTGAGCATTTATTGCTGTGGGGTTACTGTTTATGACTTGTGCCATCTTGGACATGCGCGCAGTTACATTGTTTGGGATGTACTTCGTAGATATCTTATCTGGCAAGGCTTTTCAGTGACTTTTGTTCAGAATTTTACAGATATTGACGATAAAATTCTTCATCGTGCGGCTGAAGAGGGATGCACGATGGGTGACGTTAGCGAAAGAAATATTCAGGCTTTTCACAAAGATATGGAATCTCTAGGGATCCTTCGCCCAGATCGAATGCCAAGAGCTACAAAATGTCTTGATAGTATCCGTACGCTTATTTCTGAACTTGAAGAAAAAGGTGCCGCTTACTCAGTAGATGGAGATGTCTACTTTTCGGTGATGAAGCATGTCAACTATGGAAAGTTAAGCGGTCGTGATATTTATGAACAACAATTAAATGCTGATGGTCGTGTTAGAGAAGTTGAAGAGGCAAGAAAAAGAAATTCATTTGACTTTGCTTTATGGAAAGGAGCTAAAGAAGGAGAACCTAGCTTCCCTTCTCAATGGGGAGCAGGACGCCCTGGTTGGCATATTGAATGCTCTGCAATGGTTCGAGAGGAATTAGGTAACACGATAGATATACATCTAGGAGGAGCCGATCTAATTTTTCCTCATCATGAAAATGAAATTGCTCAGTCTGAGGCTGCTTCTGGACAAGAACTAGCACGATATTGGCTTCATAACGGGATGGTGAATGTTGGTGGCCAGAAGATGAGTAAATCACTTGGTAATTTCACAACCATTAGAGATCTTCTTCATGAAGGTGTCTCTCCAATGACATTGAGATTGTTTGTTTTGCAGGCCCATTACCGTAAACCTCTTGATTTCACGAGAGAAGCTTTACAAGCTTCCTCATCTGGATGGAGAGGCCTTAATAGTGCCCTTTGCTTGGGAATTACTTATGGTGAATTATTAGAGTGGCCTAAAGAGAATTTCATTAATCCCGATTCAGGAGCTGTTCTGCCTTCAAAAGACACCATTGACGAGGGATGGAATTCTCAACGTCAACGATTTATAGATGCGATGAATGATGACCTTAATACTTCAGGAGCCTTAGCAGTTCTCTTTGAAGTTGCACGCCCTCTTAGATCTTTGGCTAATCGATTGAATCGAGGAGATTTTGACGCAACTTCAGAAGTAGAACATCCAACTTTTTACTCTCGATGGTTATGTCTTGTAGAGCTTGCAGCTGTTATTGGATTGCGAGCAGAATTAGAGAATTATTTATTAAATGAAGAGGAAAACGTGATTGATCTCAGTGAGATTCAATCAGCTATAGATGAAAGAACTAAGGCAAAACTTGCTCGTGATTTTAAAACTGCAGATCAGATTCGAGATAAATTAAAAAAATTAGGAATTGAATTGGTCGATAAACCAGGAGGAGTTACAGAATGGATTAGGAATTAAATCTTATAAAATAGGAATTCTACGGAGGATGAACTTTCTTGTTTAGGTTGCGGACCAATTTTGAATAAGGTCTATCACACTGATCATTAGGCCAAAAGCTACTACTGGAGGTGAAATCCACCTGAGCATGAATTTTAAAAACCTTCTAACTGGGTAAGGAGTCGCACAGCCAGAAAGGTCCTCATCAAAACGTCTAGGCACAACCCATCCAAGCAATAGAGACAAGAGAAATCCTCCAAAAATTAATAGAACACCACCAAATACAGCATCCATTTTTTCTAAGAAACCTAAGTCAAATGCAGCTGGTAGACCAGCTATAAAAATCAAACTCGTTGAAATCCAAACAGCATAATTCCGTTTCAGCCCAAGACGATCAACCATTGAGGCAACAGGCACCTCTAATAGAGAGATTGAAGAGGTTAATGCTGCCACATATGCAAGTCCAAAGAAGAGAACTGCTACAAATTGACCTGTCACACCAAGGGCAGCCAGTCCAGTAGGCAGGGAAATAAATAAAGTACCTACTGTTGATCCACTTACCATATCCTTAAGGCCAAAACTCATTACTACAGGGAAAGTGACCATTCCTGCTAATACTCCTACTGCAGAATCCATACTTACAATTGCAACTGCCTGGCGAGGTAAATGATTACGTTTATCAAGGTAAGCAGAATAGGCAAGAATGCAGCCTATACCTGTTCCTATTGAGAAGAATGCTTGAGTGAAAGCATTCCTAACAGTTGTAGGATTTAGTAATTGACTTGCATCCCATCTAAGAAGAAAAGTCCTATATCCCTCCCAAGCACCAGAAAGTGTTGTCGCCCAACAAGCCAAAAATAATAGCAATATGAAAAGTAATGGAATGCACCATCTTGTAAGCCTTTCTATTCCCTTTCGTATACCAGCAGAAACAATTATTGCAGTAATTACAAGGCTTAGTAATTGGCCTAAGAGAACACTATTCCCGCTGCTAACTGTTCCAAAGAATGCTTTGGCTTCAGTCAAGTTATTTGGAAGACCGAAGAAGATTGAATGAATAAATGTGTGAGCTGTCCAACCCATTAGAACGGCATAGAAGGCGAGAATTCCGCATGCTGCTAATACAAAAAGCCAGCCCATCGGCTGCCATCGACGGCCTGCTGCTTGAACAGGAGCACTAATAGGACTTTTGCCAGTACTGCGACCGAGAACCATTTCTGCAACTAGGATTGGCAGGCAAACTACAAGTACGATTAATAAATAAAGAAGTAGAAAAGCAGCACCACCTCCTTGAGAAGCTCTGTAAGCGAATCCCCATAGATTGCCTAGTCCTACAGCACTTCCTGTCGCGGCAAGCACAAAGCCAAGCCCAGATTTCCAATGTTCTCGAGTAGACATTTTTAACTGCTTCCTTAATTACAGTTTTAGTTGAAGTTAATCATTATGAGGTTAGGCCTTGTAATGGGAGACTAGTAATAGTTGCCTGAACTTTGTGAAAGCCATCAGTGTGCTGGGCTCCACGGGTTCAATAGGTACCCAGACTTTGCAAATTGTTGAAGAGTTTCCAGACGCTTTCAAGGTTGTAGCTCTAACGGCAGGACGCAATCTGAATCTTTTAATTGATCAGATCCAAAGACATAAGCCAGAGGCTGTGGCGCTTGCTGATGAGTCAATATTGCCTGAACTTAAGGAAAGGCTACAAATTCTTTCCAAAGGGTGTCTAATTAGTCAACAGCCAGAATTGCTAGTAGGTAAAGAAGGCCTTAATGAGGCGGCTTCATGGAGCAGTGCGGAACTTGTCGTTACGGGAATAGTTGGTTGTGCGGGGTTACTTCCAACTTTGTCAGCAATTAGAGCAGGAAAGGATCTTGCTCTGGCTAATAAAGAAACACTTATAGCGGCAGGACCAGTGGTTTTGCCTGAGTTGAAAAATAGTGGTAGTCGATTATTGCCGGCTGATTCTGAACATTCTGCGATTTTTCAATCCTTGCAAGGAACTCCATGGGCCGAAAATGCTCGCCTTTCAACTGGGATTCCTACACCTGGCCTTCGTCGCATTTTGTTAACTGCCTCTGGAGGAGCTTTTAGAGATTGGGCAAAAGAGGACTTAGCAAAAGCGACTGTAAAAGATGCAACAAGCCATCCGAATTGGAGTATGGGCCGCAAAATTACAGTTGATTCAGCAACTCTTATGAACAAAGGACTTGAGGTTATAGAAGCACATTATTTGTTTGGCCTTGATTACGACCATATAGAAATAGTCATACACCCTCAAAGCATTATTCACTCAATGGTTGAGCTTGCAGATTCCTCTGTTTTGGCACAACTTGGTTGGCCAGATATGAAGCTTCCTATCCTTTATTGCATGAGTTGGCCTGAAAGACTTGAGACTTCTTGGAAACGCTTAAATCTTGCAGAGATTGGAAAGCTCACTTTTGGCACTCCAGATACACAAAAATATCCTTGTATGCAACTTGCCTATGATGCTGGTCGTATAGGTGGAACAATGCCTGCTGTTTTAAATGCAGCAAATGAGGAGGCTGTAGCTCAATTTCTAGAAGAAAAAATTAGTTTCTTAGGTATACCGAGAGTTATAGAAGCTATTTGTGAAAAACACAAAGTTGACTTAAAAAAAGATCCAAGTTTGGAGGATATCCTTTTTGTGGATCTATGGTCTCGTAAGCTAGTCAAAGAATATGTCAGTATGAATAAGGACAATATTTGAAGCTAATTAATTTCTTTGGAATATTTTAACTAACTAACTAAATAAATAAATGACTAGTTTATTAATTTATTAAACCAGGTTTTGACTAATTTATCCCCCCAGCACCCATCAATTGCATGAAAGCCATTGTGCCCACCATGTTTAGATATATAAATCTTTAGTTGAGAAGACTTAATTGAAGAGAGATGCGAATTTAATTTTTCTGATGCATTGGAAGGGACCCAAGGATCATCTTTCGCTTGTAATAAAAGCGTAGGTGGTAACTTCCTGGAATTGTCTACAAGGGAAGAATAGGGAGAGGCTTTAAGATAGTAAGAATCTACGTTTTTATAACCCCAGCGAGGAGCAGTAATAGTTTCATCAAATTCACGAATAGTTCTAATATAGTTGTTATTTTTAGAAAATCTTTTTAGTCTATTTTTCTCTTGATCACTGATTCCAAATGGGTCTTCGAGTGTTTGATGAATAAGTCTTTTTAGAAGCCACCTTTGGTAGATTTTATTTCTTGGTCTTTCAATTGAGGAACTTGATTCCACTAGATTAAGAGGACTGCTAGTGCAAGCTAAACCATCTAATAAAGGTTTAGAAGTATCATGCTTTAAGATTTCTTCTAAACAAGCGTTCAGAAGAATTGTTCCTCCTAGTGATATCCCTACGCCTAGTAATGGGATAGATTTTTCTTTTTGATTGCTAGAGCTACAAAGCTCTTCGCATATTTTTCTGGCTCTAATTAAGACAGGTCTAATATCACTATTGCAACTGGCAGCATATGTCCCTCCAGCAAGATGCCTTCCAGGGTGAGCACCTCGGAGATTTAGTCTTAATACGGCAAAGCCTGCTTTTTCAAGAGTCGCTGCCATTCTCCTTAGGCCTTGTCTTTGGCTAGAGCCTCCTAGTCCATGGAGCATGAGGACTAAAGCCAGGGGGGGGGAGGCCGGTGTATCAAGGAAAGCTAATAGTTGTCCTGGGCCAAATGAACCGTTAGGAATTTCAGGAATAGTTATTTTTATTACTTTCCCATTGTTATTAGGAAGTCTGTCGGTTCTCAGAGTATCTCTGAGGGTTTGTAGATCACCACCGATCCATGGGAAACGTTGCCTAAAAGGACTTATTTGAAGAAGTTCTAGTAACTTTTCATTTGAATTATCCTTTGCGTCCAACGCCTAACTCCTTAAGTTCAACTAAAAGGTCACCCAGAACTTTTTTTGCATCACCAAAAACCATTGATGTGTTTGCTAGTTCAAACAAATCATTTTTTATTCCTGAATAACCTGCATTCATGCCGCGCTTAACAACGAAGACAGTCCGAGCGTCTTGAACGTTAAGCACTGGCATTCCATAAAGAGGAGAACTCGGATCGTTTTTAGCTTGCGGGTTCACTACATCATT
Organism: Prochlorococcus sp. AG-463-P14; assembly: GCA_003209275.1. GTDB lineage: Bacteria > Cyanobacteriota > Cyanobacteriia > PCC-6307 > Cyanobiaceae > AG-463-P14. The sequence continues at coordinate 19,621 of QCRX01000005.1, read as the reverse complement.
AGCTCCAAGTACTAGGACTACGTCAGTAGCAGGAAAATCAGGATTGATTACGTCCATTTCCTTGAGTTGTTCGTAAGGAACATCAGCTTCTGCAAGAAGAACATTCATATGTCCAGGCATTCTCCCCGCTACAGGATGTATTGCATAGGTGACTTGAATGCCACTTGTTTCTAAAACTCTCGTAACTTCCCTGAGAGTGTGTTGTGCCTGAGCGACAGCAAGACCATACCCAGGAACAACAACTACTCTCTCTGCTGCTTCAAGGGTGAGAGCACATTCTTCTGTGCTGCAACTAGTGATGTTTTTGTATTCACTATTTTCCTTAGAGACTGAGCTTGCTCCTCCTATGGCCCCTCCAAATAGAACAGATATAAGAGATCTATTCATGCCATTGCACATGACTTGGGTAAGGATTAATCCTGCGGCACCTACCATTGCACCGGCAACGATTAGAAGTTGACTCCCTACAACGAATCCGGCAGCTGCAGCAGCTACGCCCGAGTAGCTATTTAACAAAGAAATAACTACAGGCATATCAGCACCACCGATTGGTAACGTCACTCCGATACCTAGAAGACTGGACCCAATAACTAGTAACCAAATTGCATTATTACCTTGAGATCTGATTAGTTCTAAGGCTGCGATAAAGGATATGACAGCGAAAATGATATTGAATACATGCCTTAATTTGCTTTGCATCCAGCTTGGAGTTGATAGCCATCCTTGCAATTTGGCCATTGCAATAATGGAACCACTGAAGGTAATAGCACCAACAAAAATTGATACCACTATTGAAATGGTTTCTACTAAACCACTTGCTATCTGAACTTCACCTGTTGTTGTAGGGAAAAGAGCTACGCCTATAGCAACTAGCAAAGACGACATTCCACCGCAGCCATTGAAAAGGGCCACGGTTTCTGGCATTGCAGTCATAGGGACACGTTGGGCCGTTAATAGACCTAATAGGCCTCCCACGGCTGAACCAATAATTATCCAAATCCAAGAACTGCTTGAGATCCCAGTAGTGCCTAAAGAATTCAATAAAACACCAACTACAGCTAGCGCCATTGCAATTGCAGCAAGACGGTTGGCTTCTCTGGCGGAACGTACCTTTGATAGGCCTTTTATGCCTAAAGCAAGTAGAAGAACAGCGACAAGATCTATCGCATATTTAAGTATTTCAGCAGTTGTCATTAGTGATTATCCTTTCGATTAATGGTTTTACGGCTGAACATTGCCAGCATTCGATCAGTCACAAAGAATCCACCAATAACATTGAAGAGGGCAAAACTTAGAGAGACTGAACCCATTATCAATAGCGGAATATTGCCGTTAGCCTTGATAATTAGTGTTAAGGCGGCCAGCATAGTTATTCCAGAAATAGCATTTGCACCACTCATTAGAGGGGTATGGAGTGTTGGAGGCACTTTCCCAATTAGCTCTAGACCAAGAAGGCTTCCTAAAAGAAGAACCCAGAGGGCTTCACTTAAAAACGACATCAGTTCATTCCTGTAGGAGTAAGTAAATCTGAGAAGCGGAGATCACCGTTCTCACTTATTAAACATCCAGCTATAAGTTCATCCTCAACATTCAGTTTTAGTTCACCGTCTTTTATGAATGGCTCAAGAAGGGCAACTAAGTTGCGCGAATAAAGAGCACTGGCATGGTTAGGAAGTGTGCAGGGAAGGTCTGATGCACCTATGAGCTTTACTCCTTCTCGAATAATGGTTGTCCCAGATTTTGTGCCAGAACAGTTGCCACCTTGTGCTACAGCGAGATCTATGACAACTGCTCCTGGCCTCATTCTGTTTAGCATTTCATCATTTATTAGTCTTGGGGCCGCTTTCCCAGGTACTTGAGCAGTACAAATTGCCACATCAGCTTCAGATAATTGATCAGAAAGTTGTTCCCTTTGAGAATTTAGAAAAGCTTCTGAAGCTTGTTTCGCATATCCTCCGGATTCATTAGGAGCATTATCGAGCTCTGGAGGCTCGATAAATCTTGCTCCTAATGATTCGACTTGTTCTTTTACAGCAGGACGAATATCACTGACGTAAACGACGGCACCTAGTCTTCGTGCTGTTGCAACTGCTTGTAAACCAGCAACACCAGCGCCAAGAATTACCACGCGAGCAGGTTGTACCGTTCCTGCTGCTGTCATCAACATTGGGAAATAACGATCAAGAGCGCTTGCGGCTACAAGTACAGCTTTGTAGCCAGCGATATTTGCTTGCGATGAAAGTGCATCTGCAGATTGAGCTCTACTGATTCTCGGGAGCAATTCAAGGGCTATTGCGGAGATTTTTCTTGATTGCAATGATTTTGCCAATGAATCATTCGAATAGGGAGCTAACAAGCCAACAAGAAGGGCTCCAGCTTTTAGCCTATTTAATGACGCAGAATTTGGAGCTTGTAAGCAGAGAAGCAAATCAACATTGCTCCAAGCTTTAGGGTCTCCTTTGGCAATTAACTCCGCACCAACAGATTTGTAATCTTGATCTGAGAAACCTGAAGCAAGTCCTGCCTCTTGTTCAATCAAGACTTCGCAACCCATAGAAAGGAACTTCCTAACCGTTTCAGGAGTTGCTGCAACTCGAGTTTCACCCGGAGCTGTTTCCACCGGGACTAAAAGTCTGGGCAAAATAGTTAAGCCTTCAATTATTGGAGATTACGGCTAATTGTGCCAATTTCCGGAACTTTTCTGAAGAAAGCCATTTAATGCTGACTTTTTAGCTAATAACAAAGAGAAGATCTCTCAACAATTTAATGGGCCTTACTGCGATCGAATGTCCTGATGGTGTTTGTCACAGCCATCATGGTGGCCATTCTGTGGAACGCAAAACCATGCAGCAAAACCTGCAAGTTCATGGGCGTGAATGGTGTGAAAGGCTTGCGGAAAGAATTTATGAAATGTCAGTTGATACTTACTCTCAGACGGTGATGCCTAGTCTTCACTCTGCAGGTTGGCAAAGACGGCATCTTGATTGGGAGTTCAAACTTGCCAATAACAATTCTGAACCCGATGAAGCTCTGGTTGAAGGAATTATCAATGCGACAGAGAGTTTTCTTAGAAGTAGCGAAGTCCACCGTCTTTTTATTCAAGAGTTAGTTCAAGGAACTTTTGCAGAGGCTTCTGATGACAAGTTGCGAGCAACTGCTGTTCGTAATTTGATTGAAAATGAAGTTCTGGTTATGCTCGAGGAACGAAAAATAGAATTAATTGAACGAATTTCAGAGGATTTGCTAGATGATGCTGGAAATAACTTAGAGAAGGCATCTAATGCTGCTAATGAAGGGTTTGAGGAGGTTCAAAGCCTTCTTTTGAATCATAATGAAGCGATTTGATTGAAATAATTTCTATTAACTTAATTATAATAGTAGGAATTATCTGTCTTTATTGGTATTAGAAGAATTGACTTGGTGTCTAATAATTAATCAAATCAAATTTAAATAACGCATGAGGCGATTCTTCTGGTTAGTTTTTCTATCAAGTAAAGGTTCGGCTTGATAGCTTTTTTGGCTAGATTGAATGTCTATTAGGCAGAAGTAATAAAAATAAAGATGACTTCCTGAAGAAGTTTCGTTAGAAAGGCATTAATTCTGGTGTGTTTCCATTTCTGATTATTCATTTAATCTCCTAGGAGATTCGACTCAAACGAATATTAGGCCTCGAATTTGGCAACAACAGTTCATTCAACTTTTGCGCCGACGCTTATCTGTTTCAAATAACGCAGGCGCAGACTTGTTGATTCATGCTGGTCCAGGAGCAGGAAAAACTTTGGGTGCTCTTCTTGGTTTTAAAACAATGAAGAGCGAAGGACTTTTGACTAAATTTCTGGTTTTTTGTCATCGCAATTCAATAGTTTCTCAATGGATCAAATCCGCAGAAATGCTTGGTTTAAAGCTAAAGGAGTTTGAGGAGTATCAAGACTTTCGCAATTTACCAATGGACTTGGATGGGTTGATTTTGACTTATCAAGGTGCAGCAAGAAATCAGGAAGAACTTTTAAAGCATCAATTAATGAAATTCAATGGTAATGATTTATTAGCAATAGCCGACGAAGCACATCATTTAGGAGTTAATCCTGATGAGCCTGAAGGCCCTGCTTGGGGAAGGGCTTTTCTTGAGCTCACATTGAATTTCAAATTGAGGTTGGGTTTAACTGGCACACCCTTTAGGGCTGACAATCTTGCATTTTGTTCGGCGAGGAAAGTCCGTCTTCATGGTGAAGGAGAGCACATAGAACAAATAACTCCTGATTTATGTGTTGAGCCGCGCGAACTTATCGCTGCTGGTGATGTCAGGCCCTTGGAGTTCCACTTTCAGGATGGCCTTGTAGAACATAGTCGCGAAGGACAACCAGATAGAGAAATTTCTTCCATTTCTTCTGAGCAAAGGGAGACTTGGCGAGCTAGAAACCTTCGTAGGGCAATCCGCTTGGCGGATTCAAGCAGTATTGCATTACATCTACTTCTAAGAGCTAGGAAAAAGCTTGAAATAATTTCAAGCGAGCACCCAGATGCAGCTGGTCTTGTAATCGCTAAAGATATTGGTCATGCCTCGGCCATAGCCAATTTTCTTAAGGAAAATGGAGAGGAAGTCGAATTAGTTCATTCTCAAGACAGCGATTCAAGCAACCGCTTAGTAGCTTTTCAAAATAGTTCGGCCAAATGGTTAGTGAGTGTAGATATGTGTTCAGAGGGTTTTGATGCACCCAGACTTAGAGTTGTTGCCTATCTCACTACTGTTGTTACTAGAAGCAGATTTATACAAGGAATTACACGCACAGTTCGTATTTCTCCTAAAAGAGCAGTTCTTGAACCTATTCCAAGAAAACCTTCATTTGTTTTCGCACCGGCTGATCCTTTACTTATGGAATATGCAAGAAGTTGGTCAATCGCAAAACCATATTTAATTCGAGGAAATGAAATGACTAGTTCAATTGGAAGTGGGCATTGGATATCTAGAGGACCAAGCTTGCCGATGGAAGCAGTTAACGAGGTCGTGGGTCAAATGATCACCATGAAAGCAGCAGAATTACCAAAAATCGCAAAAGGATAAGTGTTTTTGTATTAAAGAATTCATATTTGTGGGAAGGAATACAAAATTTGGCCCCATGAGCATTTAATTTTGGTCGCATTGGGGACCAATCATGATCGAATCACTTAAACGACGTATAAGTATTGCCAGTTGTTGGGCATCAACAAGAACCGCTGTACTGGATGGAGTAGAACGTTTTGAAGACAGTTATGCAATCACACAGGAATTTCGTGAATGGATTGTTTGTCTGGGAGAGCATCCTGAACAATTAAGCGATTCTGTTCTAATGGTTCCAAAGTTTTCTCGAGATGGGCTAATCGAAGAAATCAACGATACTGATGAACTTCTAGAAATTTGAAGAAAAGATTAAAATAAACTGACAATTTCCTTGTATTTTATTAATATTGTCCCTGGAATTGATTTTTGCCGAATATTCCTTGGAGATCTTAATTAGTTTTAGGGATATTTATTTGCCTTCCTTTAATGGATAGTGTGAGCAGTTCGAACTCTTCTCAAATTGAAAATTTAGTGATTATTGGTTCTGGGCCTGCGGGGTATACAGCAGCGATATATGCAGCAAGAGCCAATTTGCAACCACTTCTAATTACAGGTTTTAATTCAGGCGGTATACCAGGTGGCCAGTTGATGACCACAACCTTCGTAGAGAATTTCCCTGGGTTCCCCGATGGTGTTATGGGACCAGAGTTAATGGATTTAATAAAGGCTCAAGCTATTCGCTGGGGAACAAAGCTTGTTGAGGCGGATGCGCAATCGATAGATCTAAGTGTTCGGCCATTCAAAATTGAATCTGACGAGGGCGTTATTCAAGCTCATTCTCTAATTATCGCTACAGGTGCTAGAGCAAATCGTCTTCATTTGCCTGAAGAGAATCGTTTTTGGAGTAAAGGTATAAGTGCCTGTGCGATATGTGATGGAGCGACTCCTCAGTTTCGTGATGAGGAATTGGCTGTTGTTGGTGGCGGGGACTCAGCGTGTGAGGAGGCCGTTTATCTCACAAAGTTTGGAAGCCATGTCCATTTGCTAGTTCGATCTAAAAAACTTCGAGCCAGTGCTGCTTTAGCAGACAGAGTTTTAGCAAATACCCAAATCACTGTTCATTGGAATACGGAAGTAATAGGAGTTGAAGGAGATGAATGGCTTGAGAAGCTTGAATTGAGAACAGGAGAAAATGATCAGGTTTACACTCTCGAGTTAAGAGGGCTTTTCTATGCAATAGGTCATAAGCCAAATACAGATTTCTTAGGTGAGCAACTAGCTCTTGATTCTGGAGGTTACATAGTTACAAGCCCTGGACGGCCAGAAAGTTCAGTTGAGGGAGTTTTTGCTGCAGGAGATGTCGCAGACCCTGAATGGCGTCAAGGAATTACAGCAGCAGGTGCAGGCTGTAAAGCTTCTTTGGCTGCAGAGAGATGGCTTAGCTTGAGAAGCCTTGCAAAATTGATTAAAAGGACAGAATTGGAACCAGAACAGATTGAAAAAAATAATTTTACAGAGATATCAACGGAAAGCAATTACAAGCAAGATGCCTTATGGCAAAAGGGTAGTTTTGCTTTGCGTAAGCTTTATCATGAGAGTAGAAAACCTTTGTTGGTTGTTTATACATCGTCAGCTTGTGGCCCCTGTCATGTATTAAAACCTCAACTAAAGAGAGTTCTTGAAGAATTAAAGGGTCAAGCACAAGGTGTTGAAATTGATATTGAAGTTGATCAAGAAATTGCTAAGCAGGCAGATATTAATGGAACGCCAACTATTCAATTATTTAAAGAAAAAGTGCTTAAGAGCCAATGGAAAGGTGTTAAGCAGCGGAGTACATTCAAGGAAGCAATAGTTAATCTTTTGGTAGATTAATTTTATTTTTATTTGCTACCTTCTCCTTGGGCCTCCTGGGCGGTTGCCACCTGGTCTGCCGCCAGGAGCGCCAGCATTGCGCTCCCTATAAGTAATTCTTCCTCTGGTTAGATCATAGGGACTAATTTCAACAAGTACTTTATCTCCGGCTAATAATTTGATCCTAAATTTAGTTAACTTCCCTGCGGCTCTACATAGGCATTGATGGCCTGCAGGCTGCTCGAGCGTGACCAGATAGAACCCATTACCTTGCTCCTTCTCAATCACCCCCGATGTTTCGATCATGCGTCTTCGCCAGAATTGATTTGATCATTGTAATTTTAAGTTCTTGGCGGAATTAATGCCAATTGAGACCTAATAAATACCTATAAGCCGTTTGAAAAGTTGAAATTCAACTCATGGACCCTGAATGTGATTCATTCTCAGGTCAAACGGCTTTAGGTATTTATCAGGCTTCTTGAAAACCAACCATAGAAAGGCTGCTGCAAATAATTTTGCAGTTTCAAAAATAGCTCTTACTAATCAAAAAAGCTAAAAGAAAGCCTTATTGAGAAGTCTTAGATACCTATTTAGCTAGTGGCCTGAACTGGAGCTCTGTAGCTGTTACTGGCGCCTAGTCCGTTGCAGTCAAGACTGTCAAAGGTTTTACCAGTTGCTCTTTCACAAAGCGCTTTTTGTTGAGGCAAGTCAAGAACTGCACCAGTAAAGTCGGCGCCATCGATTGCAGCACCATCAAATACGCTCTTATCAAGTACTGCATTGGTTAATACGGCACCTGAAAGATCAGCGTTGTCAAAGCGAGTTGCATATGCAATTACATCTTTGAGATTGGCACCGCTGAAATTTGCGTTACGCGCATTTGTAACGCTGAAGTAAGCGCCACTTAGATCTGCATCTCCAAGGTCCTTTCCAGAAAGGTCGTATTTGACATACTCAGTGTTCTGGAGGTTTTGCCCATGCAGATTAGTGTCTAGGACATCTACTGAAGATGGGTCACTGGGATAAAGGGCACTTGCTGCCATTGGGCTAAGGCTTAGCCCAATTAGTACTGGAAGCAAGATCAGTAATCTTGTAAGAGAGCGTTTCAGGGAAGAAATAAGAGAGGCCATTTAGGACGCCAGCGACTGACGGAAGCACCACACGCCCATATTCTTTCATGGGGTGGGATTTCCTCTCACTAGGAATCACGAACTGTTGCAGCAAGTTTTTGTATCGACAGCTTTAACGAGTGCTTATTTGCGCTTTTTAGGACGGTTTTAAGGGGTTTACAAAAAGCCCTATTTAGGGCTCTGGAGAGGTTTCTTTGAGTTATAACGAGGATTTTGGCCTTTTCGGATCGCTAATTAGATGAAGATATGCCCCAGCCTTTGCCGTTAAACATCATTAATGAAAATTTTGTTGAGATACTTTCTATTGGAAAGACAATCAACTTTACGGATGAACTTCGACTACCACGCAGTTGCAGGTATTTTGCACGCTGCAATTCCTTTAGCCGCCGGTGCTGTAGGCGCTGGATATTTCATCTTGCGATCCAGAGGGGGCGGTTTTAGTAGCTCTCACCTGCTTGTTGGAGTTCCAATGTTCATTGTTGGGGCCGCTGCGGCTGCGTTTTATTACGTAACAAGCCCATAAAACTTGAATTTTGCAATTGCTTGCAGTTCATTTTTGATGCAAGCAATTGCAAAATGCTGCAATTCAAAATTCCTGAGGATCAAGTTTCAGCTCAGAGCATCTTGAATTTCTCTCACTGTTAGCCATTGTCCGTAGTAGTAATTGGCTTGGGCTCTACGACTGGAATCTTCTAATCCGTCAAAAGCATCGAAGCCAAGACTTCTCCAGAGCTCATGACCGCAAGCTTTATCAAGTTCATGAGTTGCCTCTTCTGACAAATTGTCTAATCTCCTTTGCAGGTTTTTGATTTGAAAAACCGACATTTTCCAACAGCGAAAGATAATCAATAGTACAAACTAACTACCAGATTGCCAGTACTTTGTCCTGAGCCTCTCAGAAAGGAGCTCTTTTCTTCTCTTCTTTGTCGACATCGACGTTTAATTCGCGCATGCGTTTGATAATTATTGAGTAATACTCTCTTATGTAATCTTCAAGGTTTGAAGTCTTCGTAGGATCTAAGTCAAAGGCTTCATATGTCTGATCCATGGGAGCATCAAGTTGATTGCCTCCACCAGAAACTTCTGAGAAGGCAAGCCGTTCTGCAATTGTCAGGGTGAATTCAAAGAAAGAAAGGATCTTTTGCCCTAACTCTATTAAGAACTTGGAAACCCGTAAAACTTTTTTCGCTGATTTATTAGATGCTTTTTCGCATAATGCAACAACTTCATCGGCTTTCCAGGCTTTAGGTCCAACAACGGGAAAACTTTTTCTGATTGTTTGAGGCCTTTGCAAAGCAGCAACTGCAAACCTGGCCATGTCTTGAGTGTTCATATAAGCGATTTCTGCTGGTGTTGAGCTAATCCAGACCGTTTGGGTTTCAAGAACAGGAATGGCGAATTGATTTATTACGCCTTGCATAAAGGCAGCACCTTGAAGGATCGTGTAGTCCAAATTCGAGCTTTCTAAGAGATTCTCAGTGCAATATTTGATGTCCATTAGAGGTACATTCCTATATCGCTTTGCGTTAAGCAAAGAAAGAAAGACAACTCTTTTAATACCTTTTCTGTCACAGGCTTTATAGAGGTTTAGCTTGCCTTCCCAGTCGGTTTCATAAACACTTCGCGGGTCATCTGGGCGACTAGTAGCGGCATCAATAACTGCATCTATTCCTTCTAGTGAGTAGTCAAGGCTTTCAGGATCCAGGAGATTCCCCTGGGTTATTTCACAACCCCATTCTTGAAGAAACGAGGCCTTACGAGGCGTGCGAACTATGCAACGAACTTTATGGCCAGCGTCAAGAGCTGTTTTGGCAATCTGTCGTCCGACAGTGCCGGTTCCACCAATTACCAGAACCTGCATAGGTAAGTTCATTTCAATCGAGGAGCCTAAGTCGAAGAATTAAAGAATGTGGATCAGTCACCTTGAAGTCTGAGAAGAAGAGCGCCACCAGCTAGTCCTAGTGGGATTAGGACCCAGAAGATTGCAGCAGTTCCGAAAATCTCTGAAGCCATTTTGGTGATTTCTAAGTAGTTAGCCTATTAAAGCCTTTTCAAGGCCTAGTTTTTGCATATCCTTAATAGCTCTGTAAAGGGAGCATTGCTTAGGAAGTTGATCCTTCATGATTAAAAGGATCCACAATTTGGATTTCATTAACTTGAATAGTTCTGGATGGGGAGAATCTCGTTTTTGGTTCTGGGAAGACCTTCGCTGTAAGTGGAGGTTTTTAGGAAATGTCAAGAATCCTCCGCTTATTCTGATTCATGGTTTTGGAGCAAGCAGCGCACACTGGCGAAAAAACGCTGATTTTTTCGTAGAGCATGGGTTCCGAGTATATGGAATTGATTTAATAGGTTTTGGGGAATCTGATCAGCCTGGTTCTTTTAAATATAGAAAATTAGATAATTATTTCTGGTCCAAGCAATTGACTTCGTTCATTGAAGAGGTTGTTCAATGTGAGAAGGATGAAAAGACAGTCCTGATAGGAAATTCCCTGGGAAGCTTGGTAGCACTGACAACTATTGCTTTTCGACCAGATTTGGTTGCAGCAGTTATTGCAGCTCCGTTGCCCGATCCTGCTCTGATGCAGCCAATCTCAATTTCAAAATCAAAATCAAAGATTCTTATAAGGATCAGGAATTATTTGGTGAATATTTTTTGTTATTTAATTCCTTTGGAGCTTTTGGTGCCATTGATTGCACGTACTCGGCTAATTAAGTTTGCTCTCCAGGCTGCATATCATTCTTCAATTAAGGACGATGTTGAACTTCATGCAATTGTTGCTCAACCTGCCAGAAGGTCTACGGCCCCAAGAGCTTTGCGATCAATGTGTATAGGTATGTCTGTTAGGCCTTTGGAGGTAACAGCGCCTGACCTACTCCAGAGGTTAACTAATAGAAACTATCGATCACGAATGCTTTTAATATGGGGTCGTGAAGATAAGTTGGTTCCATTGTTCCTTGGGAAAAAAATTGCCGAGCAATATCAATGGATTGATTTGTTAGTGATTGAAAACACAGGTCATTGTCCCCATGATGAATCTCCTCAAGAATTCAATAAACATGTATTGAATTGGTTGGAACTTAATTTAGGAAGCAACGGATAGCAGGCATGAAACACACTCTTTCGGTATTGGTTGAAGATGAATCCGGAGCTCTAAGCAGGATTGCAGGACTTTTTGCGCGACGAGGTTTCAATATTGACAGCTTGGCTGTAGGTCCTGCAGAGGGCGAAGGCCAATCAAGACTCACAATGGTTGTTGAAGGGGATGATCACACTCTTCAGCAAATGACTAAGCAGTTAGATAAATTGGTAAACGTTTTGCAGGTTTTAAATCTCACTCGAAGACCAGCTGTTGAGAGAGAGTTGATGCTCTTAAAAGTTTCTGCACCTGCAGCGCAGAGAAGTGTGATCTTGGATTTGGTTCAGGTTTTTAGAGCAAAGGTGGTTGATTTGGCTGATGAAGCCCTCACTCTTGAAGTTGTCGGAGATCCAGGAAAGTTGGTCGCACTTGAGAAATTGTTAAATCCTTATGGAATTTTGGAAATAGCACGAACTGGCAAAGTTGCACTTGAAAGAGCCTCAGGAGTTAATACTGAAATGTTGAAAGCTTCCTCTGGAGGGGGAAAGTTTCCAGCTTGAGGAAGGGAAATGAAATGTTATTTCTTTATAACAGTTGCTTTGATAATTGAGTCACCTTGTTGTATTCGTCTGACGACATCCATGCCATCTATTACTTCTCCAAAGACTGCATATCTTCCATCTAATTCAGGCAATGACTTTAAGGCAATATAGAACTGCGAACTTGCAGAAGCTAATCCTTGTGATCTGGCCATTGCTACAGATCCTGTTTTATGAATGAGTTGAATCTGTGCTATGTCAGTTGGATTTGTAATTAGTTTATTGTAAAAAGGCTTAGCTTCTTTCTTTAATTTTATTTCAAGTGGAATAAATCTTGTTTGCCCAGTTTGTGGATCTATAAAACTTCCTGTTCCGTAACTACTTTTAGGAGTATTTGGACTTTTAGTAGAAGGGTCTCCCGCCTGCACTACAAAGGGCACTGGAGAATTTATTACTCTATGAAAAACAACTTTGTTATAAATACCCCTTGTTACAAGATCTAGAAAATTACCTGCAGTGATAGGGGCAGACTCACCATCTATTTTGATTTTTATTGAACCTCTAACCGTAGTAAGTTCTATAATCGCCTGACCTTCTAGACAAGGTTGTGTATCAGTAACACAAGTTGAATTGAGTGATGTTGATTTTCTATTTCCACAACTGGTTAATAGTGGAAAAAATAGAATAAAAACTAATAATAAATTAGTCCAATTTTTTAGAAGTACATTTTTTTTATATGTCACCATTAAATTCCCTCTAAAGAAACCCCTAGAAATCGTGCTAGTTCAGCACTTTCTTGTTCTAGATCAATAAGTGGTCGAGGCTGTCCTACACCACTTAGAGGAATATCTCTACGGCCTTGAACTCGCAAAGAGATCCTTCTCAGAGGATTTAAGCCTTCTCTAACTTCTAGTTTGACTGCTTTGACATCTGTTAGTGGAAGTTCCAGTTTGATTTCTTTGAACAGGCCTCTTCTAGTTATAGAAAAAAGACCTGACTTTTTATTGAAAGAATTGCTTCCTGCCCCAAAATTTATTGCAATTAAAGTCCATAAATAGATAGCTAATAAGAAAGCTGCAATTCCATAAAGGCCCATGAGCAAACCTTGTGGAACAAAAATTAGGCTTGCAGGATGGCCTAGAGGTAAGAAGTCTTTACCTAAATAGCTTGAGATAGAAGCCAATAAGAACCCAATGCCTCCGATCGTAACCATCGACCCCACAATGAAATTTGAGGCTTTCCTTGACCCAAGAACCCTTTGCTGGAGAAGCATTTGAGAGTCTTGCTGAGAGGAAGAAATATCTTGAAAATCAGTTGACATGACAGGTCATAGGAGAGGCTTATTTTGGCCTGAAAACCGCAATCAAATACAAATCCAAAGCAAGCTTGAAGTCAATAACCAATACAAGGGGTTTCAGGTCTGGGTACTTTTTCACCAAATATCCCTTAGAGATTGTTAAAGTCTCTCGGTATCCCCAAGCTCAGCACCGTTTCTCCCATGACGATCGCTGTTGGACGCGCACAGGAACGAGGATGGTTCGACGTTCTCGATGACTGGCTTAGGCGCGACCGCTTCGTTTTTGTTGGCTGGTCAGGCCTTCTTCTCTTCCCAACTGCCTATCTGGCAATTGGTGGTTGGTTCGTTGGAACCACCTTTGTTACTTCTTGGTATACCCACGGTATTGCCAGCTCCTATTTAGAAGGAGCAAATTTCCTTACTGCTGCTGTTAGTACTCCTGGCGACGCCATGGGTCACAGCCTGCTTTTGCTTTGGGGCCCTGAGGCTCAAGGTGACTTCGTTCGCTGGTGTCAATTAGGCGGTCTCTGGAACTTCGTTGCTCTTCACGGCACGTTTTCCTTGATTGGCTTCATGTTGCGTCAGTTTGAGATTGCTCGCCTCCTCGCTTTGCGTCCTTATAACGCTCTTGCTTTCTCTGCTCCAATTGCTGTTTTCCTAAGTGTTTTCCTGATCTATCCCTTAGGACAGCACAGTTGGTTCTTTGCTCCATCTTTTGGTGTAGCAGCAATTTTCCGCTTCATTCTCTTTATTCAGGGCTTCCACAACTGGACTCTTAATCCATTCCACATGATGGGAGTTGCAGGCATTCTCGGTGGAGCACTTCTTTGTGCTATTCACGGAGCGACTGTGCAGAACACCCTCTATGAAGATGCACCTGCTGGTGGCGGAGCCGCTCAAAGCACAACCTTTAGAGGCTTTGATCCAACACAGGAAGAAGAAACTTATTCAATGGTGACTGCAAACCGTTTCTGGAGTCAGATTTTTGGTATTGCATTCTCAAATAAGAGATTCCTTCACTTCTTTATGTTGCTAGTACCTGTAATGGGTATGTGGGCTCCTTCTATCGGAATCGTTGGTCTTGCAGTAAACCTGCGTGCTTACGATTTCGTTAGTCAAGAGATTCGCGCTGCTGAAGATCCTGAGTTCGAGACCTTCTACACGAAGAACATTCTTCTGAATGAGGGCATGCGTGCCTGGATGGCATCTGCTGATCAGCCACACGAAAACTTTGTATTCCCTGAGGAGGTACTGCCCCGTGGAAACGCCCTTTAATAACCTACTTAAAGCCCCTGGACAAAGCCTTGAGGAGTCTGGCTACACCTGGTATGCAGGTAATGCAAGGCTTATAAACCTCTCTGGGAAACTTCTTGGTGCGCATATTGCCCATGCTGGCTTAATGGTCTTCTGGGCAGGAGCAATGCTTCTGTATGAGGTTAGTCATTTCACTTTTGACAAACCAATGTGGGAGCAAGGCCTTATTTGCATCCCTCACGTAGCCATGTTTGGTTATGGGATAGGGCCTGGAGGCGAAGTTACAGACATCTATCCATTCTTTGCTGCAGGTGTTGTGCACCTAGTCGCCTCAGCAGTTCTAGGCTTTGGCGGTGTATGGCACTCACTAGCCGGCCCTGAAAAATTAGAAGAGGCTTTCCCCTTCTTCTCGACAGATTGGCGAGATAAGAACCAGATGACCACAATCCTTGGACGTCATCTATGTGTTCTTGGTTTTGGCTCTCTCTGTTTCGCAATTAACTGGCAGTTTCTTGGAGGTGCTTATGACACCTGGGCTCCAGGTGGAGGGGAAGTTCGTCTAATTAATCCAACTATGGATCCAAAAGTTATTTTGGGTTACCTCTTCCAAACACCTTGGGGTGGTGGAGGTTCTTTGGTTGGAGTTAACTCCATGGAAGACATTGTTGGTGGGCATTACTACCTCGCAATTCTCCAGCTTTTAGGTGGTCATTTCCATATGCAAACCAAGCCATTTGGTTGGGCTCAAAGAGCCTTCATTTGGAATGGAGAGGCTTTGCTTTCTTATGCACTAGGCGGACTTTGTGTTGCAAGCTTTTATGCTTCAACTTTTGTCTGGTTCAACAACACTGCATATCCTTCTGAGTTTTATGGCCCTACTAATGCTGAGGCCTCACAGGCTCAGAGCTTTACGTTCCTAGTTCGTGACCAACGAATTGGTGCTGAGGTTGGTTCAACCATGGGCCCTACAGGTCTAGGTAAGTATTTGATGCGTTCACCTACGGGTGAAATCATCTTTGGTGGAGAAACAATGCGTTTCTGGGATTTCCGTGGTCCTTGGCTTGAGCCTTTACGAGGACCAAATGGATTGAGTCTTGAAAAGATTCAAAATGATATTCAGCCTTGGCAAGTTCGTCGAGCTGCTGAGTATATGACTCATGCTCCTAATGCTTCGATCAACTCTGTTGGTGGAATCATTACAGAGCCAAACGCTGTTAACTTCGTTAACCTCCGCCAATGGCTTGCATCAGCTCATTTCTTCCTTGGATGGTTTACCTTCATTGGCCATTTATGGCATGCAGGCAGAGCCCGTGCAGCAGCAGCGGGCTTTGAAAAGGGCATCGATAGGAAAAAAGAACCAGTATATGCAATGCCTGATTTGGATTGACTCTAAATTTTTGAGTCCTATCTTCTAATTAAAAAAAAGCCTTCGCTTTTTAGCGAGGGCTTTTTTAATTAGAAGATTTCGATAATCCATTTCTATAGATTAAAGTTTTCAAGAGATTCTTTAGATTTGATTGAACACATCAAGTCCTTTAGTGGCTTAAAGAGAAAGTTGTTCTCTTAACCAGGGAAGACTGAGGCCTATAACATTACTAAAACATCCATTTATGCTTGAAATAAGCATTCCTCCTTTGCCTTCTAAGGCAAATCCACCAGCGCAATCGAGAGGCTCCTGAGTGCTGACATAGGCCTCGATTTCAGCTTGAGATAACTTGCAAAACTTGACCTCTGTTGTAATTACAGCTGTGGCTTTGCAGTTAAAATTAATTTGATTACTTTCAGATGACGAAACATTTTCTAATAAGGCGTGGCCTGTAGTTATCCATCCAGATTTTGAAGACATTCTTTTTAAGCGTTCTAAGGCCTCTTTTGCATCTTTTGGCTTGCCAAATATTTCCCCTTGAAATTCGAAAACTGAATCGCAACCAAGAATGGATGTTATTTGGTTAGGACTTAAATCTTTTATTTGTTTAGATACCAATTTTGACAGAGTAGCCATAGCCTTAGCATGTGCCAAACTCTGAACCAGTTTTTTGGGGTTCTGCTCTTGAAACTTGGATTCATCTAAACCACTCGGGATGATCTTGTGAAGAATGCCCGCTTGGATTAGTAATCGACGGCGTGCTTCAGATCCAGAGGCAAGAATAAGCACAAAGTCACAGAGCTTACAAAGATCTTCTTAGGCTGCCAGTTGTGCTCAATCTTGCAACTTTCTGCGATTAGGTGAAATGGAATCTATTGATAAGAGGAGTAGAAAAAGAGCAAGGTTTGTTTTGCGATGCCTTCCTTTTAATCAAAAATTTTATTCTGATGTCGGAGTCCAAGGTCTTGATGCTGAAACGGTTTTTGAGAAAGGGAGCGAATATTCCTTTAATATTGCTAGTTGGTTCAATAATGAGAATGAAGTAGAAGCTGCATTTAGATGGTTAATTAACATAGGAATTTTGAGAAGAGAAGTCGATGGTCAAGGCTTAACTTCTCGTGTTCGCTTGACGCCTTTAGGTCGTCAGATAATTGAAATGAATTCAGGGATGCCATTACAACAAGCTAATTTTTTAGGGAAATTGATACATTGGATATATCGCAACTGGCCTTTGCGATGAATAAAATCTCTTCCTATCCTCCTTTGATGGTGCTTGGGACATCAAGCGGAGTAGGAAAATCATTGATGGCAGCGGCAATATGCAGAGTGCTTCTTCGACGAGGTGAAGCACCTTTGCCCTTTAAGGGGCAAAACATGAGTAATAACGCCTGGGTTGATGAAAGTGGAGGTGAGATGGCTTATTCCCAAGCGCTTCAGGCATGGGCATCAGGATTAGAACCTAAATGTGCAATGAACCCTATTTTGCTCAAACCTAAAGGAGACAGTACAAGTGAGGTTATCCATCTCGGGCAAAGTGTGGGCATTGCATCAGCACAGACTTATTACAAAAATTGGTTTAAACCTGGTTGGATTGCGATTCGTAAAGGATTAAAAGAATTACAGGATTCAAATGATTTAGGTCGATTAGTTCTTGAGGGGGCTGGTAGTCCAGTTGAAGTGAATTTGCAACATAGAGATTTAACTAATTTGCGATTGGCGCGCTTCTTGAATGCTCGGTGCCTTCTAGTTGCAGATATTGAACGAGGGGGCGTTTTTGCTCAGATCGTGGGAACTCTGGCATTACTTACTCCAACTGAAAGACCTTTAATTAAAGGATTATTGATTAATCGATTTAGAGGCAGTCGTGAGCTTTTTGATAGTGGTAAGCGTTGGCTTGAGGAAGAAACAGGAATTCCTGTTTTAGGAGTTATGCCATTCTTGAAAGAAGTCTTTCCTCCTGAAGATTCCCTTGATCTACTTGAAAGAAAAGCTGTCAAAGCTAACTCTGAAATAGAAATAGCTGTTCTTAAACTTCCATCAATAAGTAACTTTTCAGATCTTGATCCATTAGAGGCTGAACCTACTGTCAAATTAATATGGATCGAACCTGGGCAAAATCTTGGTGAACCAGACGCGTTAATTATCCCAGGGAGTAAACAAACACTTATTGATTTGGAAAAATTAAATAATAGTGGTTTAAGTCAACAAATAAAGGTTTATGCTAAAAAAGGTGGAAATATTTTTGGTATATGTGGAGGACTGCAAATGCTTGGGAGAAGTCTAAATGACCCTTATGCAATTGAAGGTCTAGTTTCTGAAAATTCAAAAAAAGCTTCTCTTGGGTTAGATCTATTACCAATTCATACAAACTTTGCTGAAAGTAAATCAGTAATTCAAAGTCAGTTGAGAATCAATTGGCCTGAGAAAGTCTCGGTTGTTGGGTTTGAAATTCATCACGGAAAAAGTATTTTAATAGATAATAATAAGAAAATAAAACAGCTTTTTGAGCAACCTGATCTTGGATGGATTCTTAACTCCTATGGCTCAGGTAAAATCATAGGTACTTATTTACATGGAATCTTTGATAATGGTTATTGGAGAAGAAAGTGGATTAATGATCTACGTAAACAGAAAGCATTACCAGAACTCTCGACAAATGAACCTAATCACTCCGAGAAAAGAAATGCTTTGATAGATTTATTAGCAGATTCCTTGGAAGAATATGTTGACTTAAACCCTTTGATTGAAGAATGAATAAATATAAGGTTGGTATTGAATGGCCAAATGGTACATATACATGTGCTGAAGAAGGTTCAGATTGGTTGTTAATGGCTAAGGAGGCGGGGGTTGCTATCCCCACAGGATGCTTAACAGGTAGTTGTGGAGCCTGTGAAATAGAGGTTGATGGGAAGATACTAAGAGCTTGTATAAATAGTATTCCTAATAAAAAGCAAGGTAATCTTAAGGTCGAATTTGCACAAGATCCTTATTGGTGAATATATGCCTTTAATAGAACTTAGTAATCCTAGGTCATATTTAGTACGATGACAGTAGCATTGCTTTTTTATACATTAACTGCATCAGGATGTATCTCATCATTAGGCTTATTAGTATTGCTAAGTTTACTTATAAATGTATTTAGATCACCTCCGAAGCTTGAAGAAATATTTGATATTGACTATCAAATACCTAACACTTCTTTGACAATAGTTTTGCCAGCATATAATGAAGAGTTAAATATTGAAGAATGCTTATTCAGTATTTTTAACAATCTAACTCCCTGTAAAGAAGTTAAGATTATTATTGTAGATGATGATAGTTCTGATTTAACTTTTTCAAAAGCAATTAATGCTTCAGAAAGGTTAAATGTTAATTCTATTCCTTATGAAATCTTAAATTCAGGTAAGAGGCCTAAAAATCAGAAATGGGTTGGGAAGAATTGGGCATGTGCATATGCAATGGAAAGAGTTCACAGTGAATGGGTTTTATTCTTAGATGCTGATGTTCGGCTTAAAGAGAATGCTTTAAGAAGATCATTGAGACAAGCTATTCTTGAAAAGGCAGATTTACTCAGCCTTGCTCCAAGAATTACATGTAGTTGTCTGGCAGAATGGATGGTGCAGCCAATAATGGCAACTTTATTGGCATTGGGATTCCCTATCGAAGATGCAAACAATCCATCTAAATCGATTGCTTTTGCAGCTGGACCATTCATGCTCTTTCGCAGATCAGCATACGAGTCAATTGGTGGTCATAAAGCTATCTCAGGTGAAGTAGTTGAGGATTTAGCTTTAGCATTTAGAATCAAATCATCAGGATATAAGTTGCGATTTCTTTTGGGTTTAGATTCAGTCTTATTAGGGATGTATAAGGATTTTCCTTCTTTATGGGAAGGATGGACAAAAAATTGGTTTTTAGGACTAAATAGAAATATTTTCAAATCACTTGGTGCATCTTTTTTGGTTTTCTTGATGTTTTCATTACCATGGATATCATTATCAATATTGCCTTTTGGACTAATCAACTCTAATCTGCACAATTTTGCTATTATCTTAGGGATTTCCTT